>JAUYAJ010000498.1 GCA_030693565.1 Rubrivivax sp. | reverse complement strand
AAACGTGAGCGCCACCGCCACGTAAATGGCGTCCATCACGTCGCGGCCCAGAGCCAGAATGATGGCAAAACCAATGACGATGGTGAACGCCAACTGGCCCAGCCCGGTGGCCAGCGCCACCGGCCCGATGTGGCGAACGTGGTGCAGGTCCAGCTTCAGGCCCACCGCGAACAGCAGCACTGCGACACCCACCTGTGCCAGCAGGTCGATCTGGTCGTGGGCCGTGACCAGTCCGAAGCCGGCCGGGCCGACCGCGATACCGACGACGATGTAGGCGATCAGCACCGGCTGGCGCAGCCGCACGAAGACGGCGCCAGCCAGCGCGCAGATCAGCAGCAGGAGGGCAAATTCGGAAAAGGGGCCGTGCATGTGGGTGAGGCTGCGGAGTTGATCGTCGTTGTTTCACGGGCCGGTCGGTTGGCGTCCTATCCCCACGCATCCAGCGGTGGGTCGCTGGCCAGGGCGCGCAGCAGGTCGGTGCGCGAGACGAAGCCGGGCAAACTCACCGCCCTCGTTGGCCATCGGCACGCCGGGCAGCCCCGTGTCCAGCAACTGCGCGGCGACACGTCGCAGATCGGTGTCGGGGGCGGTGCTGGGCATGGGCATGGGCAACCATATCACCCCGCTCACCGGCTGCAGCAGGCGGGCCCGCTCGGCCGCGGCGCCGGTGATGCAGCCACCACCCAGACCTGGCCAATGCCTTGCCGGGCCAGCGATTCCCATGCCTCGCGCAGCGTGGCCCCGGCCGACACCGTGAGCGCCGGGGTGCGCATCACATCGGCCGCGCAGGTCAATGGTCGGCGCGCCCGGATGGCAGTGGCCCGAGCATGGCCTGGCGCCGCTTGCTGTCCAATGAAGCGCTTGGTGCCGCTGTCGCTGGCGGCCGGTGGCGACGCCGCGTACGCGTCCGTTTCGGTGGCCACGGGGGCGCCACGCCGCACAAGTGCCATACCGCTCACCGAGCTGGTCTGGCGCAGCGCCTCCAAGCTTCCCGAGAACAGGCGACCTTGAGCCCCGTGAACATGGAACATGGATTGGTTTTCCCTTGGCGCTGCGGCTGCTCAAACCTCACCGAGGCAGCCCGGCGCGGCGATGGCGTAGCCCAGGGCGCGCGTTGCGCTTGCAGAACCATCGATCGGTACCAGTGGCTTTTGCAGGGCGGCTCTCCTGATGTCGATGGACCAAGGCGTTGCCCGCCAAGGCGGGAACGAACGACCCGCATCCTGAGAGAAGGGCAATGCCCCCAGGAGCTTCCCCTGCCCGAGCAAGCCTGACCCTGTTGCAAGACCGGTGCTTGACATGGATCAACGAAGCTGACGATCCCGGCTCCCATGGTTCGCGCACCCCCCTCAACATCGACCGGGTCGACGGGCGCACAACTTGGGCCGCAGCCGGTGTATGGTCGTCTGCCCCAGCGTTCCTGCGGATCGATAGGAGACACCCTCATGTACGACAAGATCTTGCTCCCAACCGACGGATCGGACGTCGCCTTCGCCGCCGCCGAGCGCGCCGTTGCGCTGGCCAAGCTTGCGGGTTCCGAATTGCATGTGGTCTTCGTGCAGGAGTCCTATCCCTACACGGGCATCGGTTCGACCAACAGCGCCGGGGTCCAGGCGTACCTGGCCGATTCGCAGCGCCTGGCCGTGGAGGCGATCGCCCGCATCCGTGCGGTGGCGGACGTGCCGGGCCTGACCTTGAGTGCCGAGACCGTCGAAGGCAGCAGTCCGGCCGAACAGATCGTGGAGGCCGCACGCCGCTGCGGCGCCGACCTCATCGTGATGGGATCGCACGGCCGCAGCGGTCTCGCACGCGTGGTCCTGGGCAGCGTGGCTGGCAAGGTGCTGCAGCTTTCGCCGGTGCCGGTGATGATCGTCAAGTAGCGCAGGCAGGTGCCCGGCGCATGGGGTGCGCAGGGTGTTCGCTTCGTGGTTTGCGGTCAGGCCATCGCGCCCAGGCGCCGCAGCACGGCCTTCTCGACCTCCAGGATCATCAGCAAGCCCACGCCCACCGCCAGGATGGGCAGGCCCCAGGCCAGCGGCAGCGCCTCGGTGCGGAACAGCAGTTGCATCACCGGTGCATAGGTGAATGCCAGCTGCAGCACGAACACGCCGCCGACGGCGGCCAGCACCCGCGGCGTGCCGCGAACCCCTTGCCACGTGAACGAAGGGGCCTTCAGGTAGCGCACGCTGAACAGGTAGAACACCTCCATGCACACCAGCGTGTTGACCGCCACCGTGCGCGCCGCCTCGACGCTGGCACCGAGCTGCAGTGCCCACCCGTACATGCCGAAGATGCCGGCCAGGAACAGGGACGAGACGAACACGATGCGCCAGACCAGGAAGCGCGACAGCAGGGGTTCGTCGGCAGGCCGGGGCGGCCGGCGCATGATGTCGGCCTCGGCCGGCTCGAAGGCCAGCACCATCGCCAATGCGACCGAGCTGACCATGTTCACCCACAGCACCTGCGCCGGCAGGATCGGCAGCGCCACGCCCAGCAGCACCGCCAGCAGCAGGGTCAGCGACTCTCCCCCATTGCTCGGCAGCAGGAAGGTGCCGGTATTCTGCAGATTGTCGTAGACGGTGCGGCCTTCCTCGACCGCGTGGGCGATGGACGCGAAGTTGTCGTCGGCCAGCACCACCGCGCCGGCCTGCTTGGCGGCTTCGGTGCCCTTCATGCCCATCGCCACCCCGACATCGGCCTGCTTGAGCGCCGGTGCGTCGTTGACGCC
>JAUYAJ010000497.1 GCA_030693565.1 Rubrivivax sp. | reverse complement strand
TTGACGACGCGGTTGCCTGGGTAGAAGAGCCGGTCGCCCCACGTGATCAGAACGCCGTCGATGTTCGGTGCTTGAGTCATGGTTCGCTCCTGAAGGTCAGTCGTTCGCAGATCGGCCGGCGGCTGAAGTCCCGCCACGCGGACGCAGGTCGGCCAGCGCGCCTGCGACCAGGGCCAGGTGGCTCCGCACGTCAGCGCCCAGGGTGTCCAGCATCGGCCGGTACTCCTGGGCCGGGCGAAACTCACCTTGGCGCAACAGCTTGGTCAGGTGGTGGAGGTTGCGGCTGAATGTCGACAGCTCTGCGCTGGCTGCGATCAGCGCGGCGAGATGGTCGGCTCGGCTGCCTGCGCCCAACAGCACGGGCACGCCGGCCACCAAGCCGCCGATGTAGTCGCCTGGGTTCAGACCGGCACGTCGAGCGCGTTCTAACGTCGCACTCGCCTGCTCGCGACTCATGCGCAGGCAGAGCCGGACGCGGTCGCAAGTGCCTGACTTCAGGCTCGGCATCGATCGATCGATGTCGGTCGGATCTGACCGCCCCAGAGCTTCAGCGAGCGTCGTGCGGACCAGGCCGGAGGGCGAGACGCCGAGGGCCTGAGCTCGTTCGAAGAGCGCGGCTTTCAGACCGTGCAAATCGACGCTGAGTCGATCACGTGACGAGGGTGCCATACCCGAGCCTCCTGACATGCCGTGCGTGTCAGACACCGGCGCCACCGCGCCTATCTCTGCACTCACCAATGCATTCAGTCTCGGCTCGAATCGAGGCCACAGGACCGGTGATTTCGGCCCAAGAATCATCGCCCGGCCTACTGGCATCGAACAGGAATCGGCAGGCCTTCGCCAACTGGTGAAGCGGATTCGGCCAGTCATCGCACAGGCTGCCCACGGGGATCGCCACTGATTCGAACCGGCTTCGCTCCACGCCGAACGACGATCGAACCAGCATCGAACCGGGTTCGATGATTTATCGGTCGAAGTCATCGCAAGTGGATGGCGCTGCGAGCACTAGGCTGGACTCGACTGCAGCAACGAGTCCCCATGAGCCTCCAAACCCGTCGCCCCCCTGGGCATGGCAAGCGCAAGGCGCTGACTTACGCGGCCGACATCGTCAGCCTGCGAAGTCAGGGGCATTCGTACTCGGCGATTCGTGAAGCGCTGGAAGACGTTGGCGTCCTGGTCAGCATCAGCACGGTTCGCCGTGAAGTGCTGAAGGGCACGTCGACAACTGCTGCTTTCAAACCAGCAATCGAAGCCCCGGCCTCGCCATTTTCTTTGGCGACTCGCAGCAAGGCTACAAGCCCCGTCACAGCGCCTAAGCCTGCGCCGAGCACCGCACCACTGCCTGGCAAGGCCATCGCGGAGGAGTTCATGCGCGGCCGTTCAACCAACACCCTGTACCTGAAGGAGTCCTCGAAATGAAACTGGCCGTCATCAACTTCTCTGGCAACGTAGGCAAGTCAACGATCACGCGGCACCTCTTGGCGCCTCGATTGCCAGGCGCCCGGGTCATCGCCGTCGAAAGCATCAATGCGGACGAGGGACAGGAACAGTCGCTCCGGGGTTTTCAGTTCGGAGAGCTGCAGGAATACTTGCAGGCCGTCGATGACGTGGTGGTCGACATCGGCGCGAGCAACGTCGAAGAGCTGATGCGCTTGATGCATCGCTACCGCGGGAGCCATGAGGAGTTCGACTGCTTCATCGTGCCCACGGTACCGCCCCCAAAGCAGCAGCAGGACACCATTGCGACGCTCGCCGATCTGCACGCGGTTGGGGTCCCGCCGGATCGGATCCAGATCATCTTCAACATGGTGGACGACCGCGAGCCGCTCGAGCGGGTCTTCCATATCCTGCTGGCGTTTCTGGAACAGCAACCCATTGCATCGGCCAACTCCGACTGCCGGATTGGCATCAACGAGGTTTATGCGCGCGTCAGAGGCACGGGTACCGACCTGGCCGAGATTGCGCGCGACGAGACCGACTACAAGAGGCTCATTGCGCGGGCCGGCGACCGCCAGGAGAAGATGTCGCTCGGACAGAAGCTGGCCACCCGTCGGCTGGCGCGCGGCGTCGTGCCCGAGCTCGACGCGTGCTTCGCGGCCTTGAACCTCGGGCAATTCGTCACCGACGAAGCGAAGACTGCAGGAGCGGCATCGTGAGCGATCCGGTAACTGCACGCGAGGCACTGCTCATCGAGGCAATCGGTGAGGTTTCCAATTTGATCGACTCCGTGGATCGATTGACACCGGAGCTTCAAGAGATGCGCTGCGAAATTGACCGAGCGAGCACGGGCCTGCGCGAGTCACTGGCAGCCTTCGAAGGCCAGGTCTTGGCCCTGACCGAAAAGTCGAAGGTGGTGGCGGTGAAGCACATCCTGGCGCACACCCAAGAAGCTGCACGGCAGGCGACCGCCTTGCACAGTCGTGCCATGGCCGACGCGGCGAGGGTTGCCTTCGGAGCCGAAGTCGGTGCCGCGCTGCAACGCCTGAAGGCACTACACGAACGACCCGAGCGGCGGTGGGAGCTGTGGTTGACACATGCAGCTGCCGCTGCGACGGCATCTGCCGGCACCTTGCTGCTGACACTCACGCTGTGGGCACGGTGAGCGCCACTGGATTGAACGGCAAGGACAGGTATAGGACTAAATCCTATTCCAGATGCCGGAACCGCCATGCGCTCGACCCAACAGTTCAGCATCACCCTGCCCAACGAGATGGCCGACGCCGTGCGGGCCAAAGTGGCGGCCGGCGAGTACGCCACGGAAAGCGAAGTGATCCGCGACGGCTTGCGGGTCCTGCTGGCGCGGGACCGGGCCGTCGAGGACTGGTTGCGCAAGGACGTCGCCGCGGCCTACGACAAGCTGAAGGCGGACCCGTTGCGTGCGGTGGCGGTCAGCGCCGTCAAGGCGCGACTGGCCGCCGTGCACGCGAGGGCGACGAAGAAGGCAAGCGCCAAGCCCTGACCGCGTACCGCGCCGCCTGAGCGCACGAGCCGACATGCCCTCCAGGAGCCGTACCGCTACATCGCCAGGCGCAGATCCCCTGCAGCAGCAAGACGCGGGCAAAGCGTCGCACCGCTCGCGAGGTCAGTGGTAGTCATCCTCGAGCTGGTGGCGCACGGCGAGGATGGTCACCGTCGTGGCGTCTTCGATTTCGAACAGCGCTACATAGCCGCTGCTTCCGAAGGGAACGAGCAGTTCACGCAGAAACGGGTCGTCCTCGGCCTTGCGGTAGATGAACGGCGAGCGCTTCAGGCTCTCCACTGCGCCAGTGATCGCCGCCAGCGCTCGCTCGGCGAGGTCGAGGTCCTCGGCCGTCGTGGCGCGATCGAGCAGGTACTCGTACAGCCGGGCCAGGTCGTCCCGGGCCGACTGGCTGTACCGGACGACAAAGCTCACGCACGAGCCTTCTTCTGCAGCTTCGTCCGGGCCTGTGTCAGCTTCTTGGCCAGTTCGGCGTGCACCACGTCGGCGTCGATGTACACACCCGTGCGCTTGGCCTCCTCGCGGGAGGCCAGGCCACGCGCGATGAATTCGGATCGGACGCGGCGCCGCTGGATCGTCTCCCGCACCGAGGCCTCGATGAAGCCCGACAGCGTCTCGCCTTCCTGAAGGACGCTCTCGGCGGCTTCGCGCAGCTCGGGGTCGACGCGCAGCGACGGCAGGGTGGCGGTCTTCATGTTGGGCAGGCAGTGCGTTGCAGTTGCGATGCATTCTATCCGGGTCACCCGCCCACTGCCAGAGGCGGGCAGCAGCCTCGAAGCCGCGCATGCTGCAGTCAGCCTGGCGCGCACCCCTGGACGGGGTGCCGCCGGGCACCGCGAGCCGGCCGACACGCAGTGGAGGCCGGCGAGCGGCCGTGCAGTTCCGCATGCGCCGCTCCCTCCGCAGCAGGTGATGTGGGGAAAATCTGTCGCGCCCCTATCACTCGCCCTCCGGCCAGTTCAAGCCCCAGCGCTCGATGACGGCGCGCACGCGGGCGTCGCCGTCAGGGATGAGCGTGTGCAGGTCCGCCCGGCCCCAGCGCAGCGCATCCAGGCAGCACAGCATGTCGTTGCTGATTGCGATGTCGACGGCGCGCAGCTCGAACAGGTCGAACGGAAAGGCCAGGCCGTTGTACGTTGCGGCCAGGAAGCGCGCGATGCGCGGGATCTGGCCGGAGTCGCGCTCTTCAGCCAGCTTCAGCAGCCGCGCAAAAGCCTGGGTGCCGGCTTGCGTGGCCTGAAGCGATCTCGCATCACACGCGGCGATTTCGGCATCGATGGCGTTGTGGCCCATGTGAAGCTCCTCGGGTGCGTGTGGGACAGCCGGCCCGATGGTCGGGCCGGCGGGCGGCCGTGGAGACGATGACTTTCGAGGGAAAGTCATCGCGCACCGGTCAGCCTTGCAGGCCGCACGGCCGATCTGCATTCGGCCGCCCATTCGCAGGCAAGTGATCGCGCGCAGGCGCGATCACTCGTCCGGCTCATGCCTTCAGCTTGCGCATTTCCTCGGCGAGCATCCACAGCGCGCGGTTCAGGCTCACGCCGCGGTCGATGCTGCCCACGGGCCGGGTCTGCAGTCGGCGACCCTGGGCGCTGCGGCCAGGCTGGCCGCCGCGGATCACGTTC
>JAUYAJ010000492.1 GCA_030693565.1 Rubrivivax sp. | reverse complement strand
CGCGTCGCGCCAGGCCGTGGTGGTGGGCGCCGGGCTGGCTGGCGCATCGGTGGCGGCGGCGCTGGCCGCGCTGGGTTGGGTGGTGACGGTGTTCGACCGCCAGCCGCAGCCCGCGGCCGAAGCCTCGGGCAACCCGGCAGGCCTCTTCCACGGCACCTTGCACGCCGACGACGGCCCGCACGCGCGCCTCTTTCGCGCTGCAGCCTTGCTGGCCGAGCGCCGGCTGCGGCCGCTGATCGAGGCCGGTGCGGTGCGCGGCCAGATCGACGGTTTGCTGCGCCTGGGTGACGGCGCAGATGCGCTGCCAACGATGCGGGCGTTGCTGCAGCGCCAGCGCCTGCCCGCCGACTACGTGCAGGCGCTGGACCGCGACGCCGTCAGTCAGAAGGCCGGCGTGGCGCTGGCCCGCCCTGGCTGGTTCTACCCCGGCGGCGGCTGGCTGGCACCGGCCGACGCCGTGCGCCATTGGCTGGCGCGCGAAGGCGTGCGTTTCGTCGGCGGGGTCAACGTGGCGGCGCTGCGTCAAAGTGGTGACGGCTGGCAAGTGCTGGGGGCCGATGGCACTGTGCTGGCCGACACAGCGGCACTGGTGCTGGCCAATGCCGGCGACGCCGAGCGCCTGCTGGCACCGCTGGGTCAGCAGCCCTGGGCACTGCGGCGCACACGCGGCCAGGTCAGCGGCTGGCAAGGCATGCCGACGCCTTTGCGCCTGCCGGTGGCCGGCGATGGTTACGCGCTGCCCTGGGGCGACGGCTTGTTGTGCGGCGCCACCGTGGCAGCCGGTGACGACGAGCCAGCGCTGCGCGACGCCGATCACCACCACAACTTCGAACGCCTGCAACGGCTGACCGGCTTGTCGGCGCCCGCCGATGGGGCTGCGTGGTCAGGTCGGGTCGGCTGGCGGCTGGCTGCCGACGACCGGCTGCCGCTGGTCGGCGCGGTGCCACTGCCACCCGCGCAGTGCGATCCGAAAAGCCGCCGCGATCAGGTGCGCTGGCTGGCGCGTTGGCCGGGCCTTTATGTGGCCAGCGCGCTCGGAGCGCGCGGCATCACGCTGGCGCCGCTGCTGGGTGAACTGCTGGCGGCGCGCATCGCCGGTCTGCCGCTGCCGCTGGAGCAGGATCTGGTCGATGCGATCGACCCCGGGCGCTGGGCGGTGCGTGCGGCCCGACGCGCCAAGCGCGGCTGAACGGATCAGCTCGCGGGCTGATCCGGAGCGGCCGCTGCGTCGGCGGCTTCGCCGTCTTCACCATCGTCGGCGATGGGCGGCAACCCGGCGGCCTTGCGGGCAGCCTTCTCTCGATCTTTCTCTTCCTTCTTCTTCCGCTTGGCAAGTTCGCGTTGACGCTTTTCGAAAGAGTAGTTGGGTTTGGCCAAAGCAGATCCTCGTGTGTCTTGAAGTTACCCGATTAGAACACCAGCGTGCGCACGCCTTGCTCGGTGCCGAGCAGGCAGACGTCGGCACGCAGGCGGCCGAAGATGCCCACCGTGACGACGCCAGGCCACTGGTTGATCTCGGCTTCCAGTGCTTCGGGCTGGGCTATCGCCAGCCCGCGCACGTCGAGCAATGGGTGACCGTTGTCGGTGAGCACGCCGGCGCGCAGCGTCGCCACCCCGCCTTGTTCAGCGAAGCGCCGCGCCACCTGGGGCGCGGCCATCGCAATCACCTCGACCGGCAGCGGGAACTTGCCCAGCGTATCGACGAGCTTGGAGGCGTCGGCGATGCAGACGAAACGCTCGGCCAGGTCGGCGACGATCTTTTCGCGCGTCAGCGCCGCGCCGCCGCCTTTGATCATGCAGCCGTGGCCGTCGATCTCGTCGGCACCGTCGACATAAACCGGCACGCGCTCGACGCTGCCGGCGTCGAACACGGGGATACCGTGGCGGCGCAGCCGCTCGCTGCTGGCGTCTGAGCTGGAAACCGCGCCCTGGATGCGGTGCTTGATGGTCGCCAGCGCGTCGATGAAATGGTTCACCGTCGAGCCGGTGCCGACGCCGACGATGGCGCCGTCCGGCACATAGGCGAGCGCGGCCTGGCCGACGAGGGCCTTGAGTTGATCCTGGTTCATGGCCGGATTATCGGCCGGCCTCAGAGACAATCACGCCCATGTCGCTCCTGCCCTACGCCCTGACCCGCCCCTTCCTGTTCGGCCTCGACCCCGAACACGCCCACGAACTCACGCTCGCTGCCTTGGCGCGCTTGCAGAACACGCCGGCGCAATGCCTGTGGGGGCAGCGCCGGGTCGACGACCCGGTCACCGTGGCCGGGCTGCGCTTCCCCAACCGCATCGGCCTGGCCGCCGGGCTGGACAAGAACGGCCGCTGCATCGACGGCCTGGGCGCGATGGGTTTCGGCTTCATCGAAGTCGGCACGGTGACGCCGAAAGCGCAGCCGGGCAACCCCAAGCCGCGCATGTTCAGGCTGCCGCAAGCTGACGCGCTGATCAACCGGCTGGGTTTCAACAACGAGGGCCTGGACGCCTTCCTGGCCCATGTGCAGCGCGCCACCAGTTTTCGCCGCGCCGGGGGCATCGTCGGCCTGAACATCGGCAAGAACGCAGCCACACCGATCGAGCAAGCGGCCGACGACTACCTGGCCGGCCTGGCCGGCGTCTACCCGCATGCCGACTACGTGACGGTCAACATCTCGAGCCCGAACACGAAGAACCTGCGCGCGCTGCAAAGCGACGCGACGCTCGACGCCTTGCTGTCGGCGCTGCAGGCGCGGCGCCAGGCGCTGGCCCAGCAACATGGCAAGCAGGTGCCGATGTTCGTCAAGATCGCGCCCGATCTGGACGACGCCCAGGTCGGCGTCATCGCCGCCACGCTGCGCAAGAACGGCATCGACGGCGTCATCGCCACCAACACGACGATTGCGCGC
>JAUYAJ010000490.1 GCA_030693565.1 Rubrivivax sp. | reverse complement strand
TGCTGCTGGCGCCGCTGGGCGCACTGGCGCAGGACGCCGGCCCGGGCCCCGCCGACACGCCCCCAGCGCAGACGCCCAGCGCGCAGCAGCGCGTCGAGATCAATAGCCGCAACAGCGCCGTCGACCTGCGCCGCGAATCGCGCGTGGCCAAGCAGATCTACGGCCGCGATGAGCTCGACAAGTACGGCGACACCAACGCACTGGACGTGATGCGCCGCCTGCCCGGCGTCAACGTGGGCAGCGGCGGCCCGCGCATGCGCGGCCTGGGTGCGGGCTACACGCAGATCCTGATCAACGGCGACCCGATGCCGCCCGGCTTCCAGCTCGACCAGCTGAGCCCGGCGCAGATCGAGCGCATCGAGGTGCTGAAGGCGCCCACCGCCGACCAGAGCACGCAGGCCATCGCCGGCACCATCAACATCATCCTGAAAGAGCCGCCGCGCAACAGCCAGCGCAACCTGCGCCTGGGCCTGGCCGACGGCAGCCAGCGGCCGATGGGCAACCTCAACTTCACGCTGGGCGAATCGCGCGGCGGGCTGGGCGTGTCGCTGCCGCTGTCGGTGTTTGAGTGGCGGCGCGAAAACCGCAACAGCATCGAGCGCCGCATGCCCGGCACCGACGGCGCGCCGGCCCAGGCCGTGCAGACCGGCGACCAGCAGGTCTGGGGCTGGGGCTGGAACCTGGGCCCGCGGCTGAACTGGAAGATCAACGACGCGCACACGGTGACGCTGGCCGGCTTCTTTCAGAAGGGCTACTGGAACAACGCCACCGAGTTCAGCACCCAGGTCATCAGCGGCCAACCGGTGCTGGACGACGACCAGGCGGCCCATGGCACCTGGGAGAACCGGCGCCTGAACGCGACCTGGGTGAACCGGCTCACCCCCGACCAGCGCCTGGAGCTGCGCGCCGGCGTGCAGCAGTCGCGCTGGAGCTTTGACGTGAGCAACCTGCGCCAGCGCAGCGAGACCCAGCGCGCCGTGGGCGGCGGCGACGACGATGGCTTGACCCAGGCCGGCAGGTACAACCTGCTGCTGGGCGAGCAGCACAGCCTGACCGCCGGCTGGGACCTGGAATGGCGCGAGCGCGGCGAACGCCGCAGCGTCACCCGCCAGGGGCAGCCGGTGCTGCCCGAGTACGAGGGCCAGCCCTTCGACGTGCGCCTGAACCGCCAGGCCTTCTACGTGCAGGACGAGTGGGAGATCTCGCCGCAGTGGCAGCTGTACCTGGGCCTGCGCCACGAGCAGATCGACACCGAGAGCCGGGGCGGCGCCGCCCCGGTGAACAACAGCAGCCGCGTGCTGTCGCCGCTGGCGCACCTGACCTACAAGTTCGACGCCAAGGGCCGCGACCAGATCCGCGCCAGCCTGACGCGCAGCTACCGCGCGCCGGGCATTGGCGCGCTGCTGGCGCGGCCGTCCATCGCCAGCGCCTACAGCGACACCAGCCGGCCCAACACCGAGCTGGCGCCCGACCGCGTGGGCAACCCGGCGCTGCGGCCCGAGCTGGCCACCGGACTGGACATCGCCTTCGAGAAGTACCTGCCCGGCGGCGGCATCTGGAGCGTGGGCGTCTTCCACCGCCAAATCGAGGACGTGGTGCGCACCGTCACCACCCTCACCCCGGCGGCCTGGGCCACGGTGCCGCGCTGGGTGGCGCAGCCGCAGAACTTCTCCAACGCCAGCACCAGCGGCCTGGAGCTGGAGATCAAGGGCCGCGCCGCCGAACTGCTGCCCAGTCTGGTCGACAAGGCCAGCCCGCTGAACCTGCGCGCGTCGCTGAACCTGTACCGCTCGCGCGTGGCCGCGCTGCCCGGCCCCGACAACCGGCTCGACGGCCAGCAACCCTGGACGGCGACACTGGGCTTTGACCAGCGCATCACCGGCCTGCCGCTGACCGTGGGCGGCAACCTGAGCCTGAACCCGGCCTACGACACCCAGCTGACGCTGGACCAGACCCAGCGCCGTTCACGCACCCGCAACGTCGACCTGTACGGCCTGTGGATGCTGCGCCCCGGCCTGACCATGCGCCTGGCCGTGGCCGAAGGCGCGCAACCCTTCGGCCCGCCCAACGGCAGCAACACCACGCTGCTCAAGGGCGGCGACTTCACGCGCAGCGAGCGCAAGACCGGGCCGCAGGTCAATCTGTCCTTGGATATCCGGATGTGAGGTCTGCGGCCAAGGCTTGGGTTTCAAGGCGGTATCTGACCGCCATGCCTGACCCCCAGGCCAAGCGGCCGCCCCGCCGGCGGCCGGGAGCCTTCTTCGCGGTCCGCCGAGCAGCGTCGAATCACCGCGCTACTCCAGGTCGGCGCAGCCGGCTGCCTGAACACCGGTGGCGACATCACCTTGCGCGCGGTGCGGCGCCTCAGCGCTTCACCCACCCCAGCACGCCCAGGTGCAGGTTCTGGATGTAGAGGCGGTCCGCCGTCTCGGTGACGCCGGTGGTCTGCGGATAGGCGCCTGACGGGTCCTGCAGGTCGGCCACGATGCGGCCGCTCTCGTCGAAGGCGATCACGTGGCCGTAGGGCTTGGGCAGCGGCCACAGTGCGCGCGGCAGGCGCAGTGTCAGCTCGCGCAGGAAGGGCTTGCCTGCCATCGCGTCGACCTTTTCGCTGCGCGGGCCGGACAGACCCAGCCAGATGCGGCCGTCGGCGCCGCGCATCAGGTTGTCGGGGTACCCTGGCAGGTTGTCCAGCAGTCCCGTGGCCTGCGCACTGCCACTGCCTGCGACCAGGTCCTGCGCGGCAACGGCCACCTTCCAGATGCGGTAGCGGCCGGTCTCGGCGACGAACAGCGACTGTTCGTCGTTGCTCAGTGCCACGCCGTTGGCAAAGCTCAGGCCCTGGACGACCACGCGCGTGCTGCGCGTGGTGGGGTCGTACTCGAGGACGCGCGAGGTCGCTGCCTGCTCGAGGATGTCGAGCACCGCGGCCTCGAAGGTGCCGCCCCAGCGCGCGGGCGCGAAGCGGCGCGAGGCGTCGCTGAAGTAGATCTTGCCGTTGCGCGCGACCACCACCGCGTCGGCGTAGCGGATCGGGTCGCCGGCCACCTGGTCTGTCAGCACCGTGACCTTGCCGTCGGGCGCGACGGACAGCAAGCCCTTGATGGCATCGGCGGCGATCAACTGTCCGGCAGCGTCAAAATCGAAGCCCAGCACGCGACCGCCCGTGTCGGCAACGACTTCCTGGCCCGAGCCGTCGGGCTGCATGCGCACCACCTTGCCGCTGGCCGTCGCCGCATAGAGCTTGCCGTCGCTGCCGAGCACCACATGCTCAGGGCCGGACTCAGCGCCGAGCGGGATCAAGGTCAACCCGGCCAGCTTCGTATTGGGTGCGTGAGGTCCCGCGTAGCCGGGCGCGGCCGGCGCGTCCCACGCCACGGCCTGGACCGGCACGGGCCACAAGCCCAGATAGGCCGCCATGGCCACGACGATGGCCAGCAAAGCCACGATCAGCTTGTTCATGTGCAGCCCCTCTGACTCGGACCGCGCGCAGTCTACCGCCGGGCCTGCAGGGGACTGCGGGCTGGCGTTCAGGACTGCACACCCAGGCAGCTGCGGGCCGGCTCGATGAACGGCCGCTCCAGGTCAGCCGCCAGCAACGCCGACATGACCGCCCGCACCCAGGCGCCGCAACTTCAAACGCACGACACGCGCGCGCTACGCCGCCATCGGCACCAGGAAGTCGCGCGAAACGCCCGCGCCCAGGTCGTTGACCCGGTCCAGGAAATGCGTCAGGTAGGCATGCAGCCCGGTGGCCAGGATCTCGTCGATGCTGCCGTATTGCAAGTCGGCGCGCAGCCGGCCGGCCTGGCGCAGCGTCTCGGCGCTTTGCTCGTTGGCTAGAACGCCCAGGTTGAGCATCACCTCGTTCATGCACGCCGCCAGCGAACGCGGCATGTCGGCGCGCAGGATCAGCAGCTCGGCGACGCGCTCGGGGCGAATGACGTTGCGGTAGACCTTGCGGTAGACCTCGAAGCCCGACACCGAACGCAACACCGCGCTCCAGTGATAGAAGTCGACCTCCTGGCTTTCCTTGATGTTGCCGGCGCCGAAATACTCGGCCGACAAGGCATGGAACTTGACGTCGAGCAGCCGCGCCGTGTTGTCGGCGCGCTCCAGGAAGGTGCCGGTGCGAATGAAGTGCAAGGCCTCGTCCTGCAGCATCGTGCCCAGGGTCACGCCGCGGCTCAGGTGCGAGCGGAACTTGACCCACTCGAAGAACTCACCCGGGTCGCGTTCGAAGGCGCCGGCGCGCAGCAAGCGGTTGAACTCCAGCCAGGTCTGGTTCTGCGTCTCCCAGACCTCGGTGGTCAGCGCGCCGCGCACGGCGCGCGCGTTCTCGCGCGCTGCGCGCAGGCAGGCGCCGATGCTCGACGTGTTGCTGGCATCGCGGACCATGAAGTCCATCACGTTGCGCGCCGAGATCTCGCTGTAGGACTCGGCGAAGCTGCCGGTCAGCTCAGAGATGCTCAGCAAGCCGCGCCAGTCTTGTTCGGCCATGTCGGCCGACTGCGGCAGCAGCGAGGTCTCGTAGCCGACGTTGAGCATGCGGGCGGTGTTCTCGGCGCGCTCCATGTAGCGGGCCATCCAGAACAGGTGGTCGGCGGTTCTAGACAGCATGGCGGTTCTCCAGCGAGCCGGCGTCAATGGATGCGGCGCTCATTGTTCAAGCACCCAGGTGTCCTTGGTGCCCCCGCCTTGCGACGAGTTGACGACCAGCGAGCCGTCCTGCAAGGCCACGCGCGTCAGGCCGCCGGGCACGGTCTGCACTTCGGTGCCCGAGAGCACGAAGGGCCGCAGGTCGATGTGGCGCGGCGCGACACCGCTGTCCACAAACGTCGGGCAGGTCGACAGCGCCAGCGTGGGCTGGGCGATGTAGTTGTGCGGCAGCGCGATCAGCACTTCGCGGAAGGCGGCGATCTCGGCCTTGCTGGCCGCCGGGCCGACCAGCATGCCGTAGCCGCCGGCGCCGTGGACTTCCTTGACCACCAGTTCTTCCAGGTGCGCCAGCACATAGGCCAGGTCGTCGGGTTCGCGGCAGCACCAGGTCGGCACGTTGTTCAGGATCGGCTTCTCACCCAGATAAAACTCGATCATCTTGGGCACGAAGGGGTAGATGCTCTTGTCGTCGGCGATGCCGGTGCCGATCGCATTGCTGAGCGTGATGTTGCCGGCGCGGTAGACGTCGAGCAGTCCGGCGCAGCCCAGCGTGGAATCGGCGCGGAAAGCCTTGGGATCGAGGAAGTCGTCGTCGACACGGCGGTAGATGACGTCGACACGCTGGGGCCCGCGCGTCGTGCGCATGTAGACGAAACCGTCACGCACGAACAGGTCCTGGCCTTCGACCAGTTGCACGCCCATCTGCTGGGCCAGGAAGGCATGCTCGAAGAAGGCGCTGTTGTACATGCCCGGCGTGAGCACGACGACGGTGGGATCGATGACGCCGGCCGGCGCCACGGCGCGCAGCGTTTCCAGCAGCAAGTCGGGGTAATGCGCCACCGGCGCCACCCGGTGCACGCTGAAGAGGTCGGGAAACAGCCGCATCATCATCTTGCGGTTTTCCAGCATGTAGCTCACGCCGCTGGGCACACGCAGGTTGTCCTCGAGCACGAAGTAGCTGCCGCTGCCGTCGGGCTGCGCGGCGCGCACGATGTCGATGCCAGCGATGTGCGAATAGACGTTGCCAGGCACGTCGACACCCATCATCTCGGGCCTGAACTGGGCGTTGTTCAGCACCTGATCGGCGGGCACGATGCCGGCCTTGAGGATCTCCTGGTCGTGATAGACGTCGTGCAGAAAGCGGTTGAGCGCGCGCACGCGCTGGCTCAGCCCGGCTTCCATCTCCGACCACTCGCGCTTGGGAATCATGCGCGGGATGACGTCGAAGGGAATCAGCCGCTCGCCGCCCTGGCCGTCGGCATCCTGGGCGCCGTAGACGGCGAAGGTGATGCCGACACGGCGGAAGATCATCTCCGCTTCGTCGCGGCGCGCCCGCATCACGTCGTCGGGCTGATTGCTCAGCCAGCGCGCATAGCCGCGATAGTGATCGCGGATCTCGCCGTCGCTGGCGGTCATCTCGTCGAAGCTTGGCTTCATTCTCTTCCTGCCTCCTGTGCACCGACTCTAGCAACATGTGGGCCGGCTCCAGGCAGCGGCGTCGTGCGCACCGCCACCGTCAGCGTGTGGCTGCCGCCGCCGCGGATGACACCGCGCAGCGGCGTGACGTCGCCGAAGTCACGCCCCACCGCCACCCGTACATGACCGGTCCCGGGCACCAGATCGTTGGTGGGGTCGAGATCGAGCCAGCCGCCGGGCACGCCGGGCGTGTCCGGGCACCAGACCTGAACCCAGGCGTGGGAGGCGTCGGCGCCGACCATCAGCGGCGCGCCCGCCGCCGCCTGCGTCAGCAGGTAGCCGCTGACATAACGCGCCGGCAACCCCAGCATGCGCAGCGTGCCGGCCATCAAGTGGGCAAAGTCCTGGCACACGCCGCTGCGCTGCGCCAGCACCTGCTGCAGCGGGGTCTCGATGCGCGTGCTCTGGCTGACATAGGCGAAATCGACGTGGACGCGGTGCATCAAGTCGATCGCCGCCAGCGCCAGTGGGCGACCGGGGCTGAACGAGGCCGCACCGTAGTCCTGCAAATCGTCCAGACGCGGCACGAAGGGCGAAGGCTGAGCGAACTCGAGCGCCGGCTCGAAAGGCGCGCCGGCAACGTAATGCAGTCGCGCGACCAGCGTGTCCCAGGGCGGTGACGCCGCCGCGTCCAGGGCGGCAAAGCGCGGCCGCAGCCGCACCCGGCTGCGCGAACGCACGGCCAGGCTGTCGTGCGGCAGCGCCAGGCTGAACCAGTGGCTGGCGTTGCCGAAGCCGTCGCTGGCCTGGCGCGGCGCGCCGGGATCGGGAAGGATGGCCAGGCTGAAGTCCAGCAATTGCTGGTGGGCGTCGTCGAGCGGCCGCAGATGCGCCACATGGTGGGCCAGCGACACCGGCGCGGCGTAGCGGTACTCGGTCAGGTGTTCGATGTCCAGGTCCATGATCTACACGGATTGGTCGGCGCCTTGCGCCAGCGCAAAGTAACGGTTGCCGATGTCGTCGGCCAGATCGGCGGCGGCGGCATTCAAGGTGCGCGCCAGCGCCAGCCAGGACTGCGCAATCTGGGCGTCGCTGGCGCCGCGCAGCGACTCCAGCGTCAGCCCGGCACCCTCGGCCGGCAGCCGTGCCAGCAGCAGCTGCAGCGACGCTTGGCTGCCCGGCAGCTTGCCCAGTTCGGTGCGCAGCCGCCTCAGCACACCGGCGAACGAGCGCGGGTTGGCGCTGTCGAGCACCAGCAGGTCGACCAGCGCCAGCAAGTCTTCGTGGCGCTGGTAACGGGCGCGGAAGGTGATCGCGCTGTCGAACAGTTCGAGCATCAGGTCGACGCCGCCAGCGCCGGCAACAGCGTCGTTGTCGAGAAAAGCAACGACGCGCGCGGTGATGCTGGCCAGCCGTTCGAGCAAGCGGCCAACGGTCAGCAGCCGCCAACCATGGTCGCGCGTCATGCGGTCAGTCTGGGCGCCGGTGGCCGCGGCCAGCTGCAGCACCAGGTGGTCGAGCGCCGGCAACACCTGCGGCAACGCCGGCAGCTCACCGGGTGCGCAGCGCAGCGCGGCAGCAAAGCTGTCGCCCATGGCGCGCAGCAGGCTCCAGTGCTCGACCGACAAGCGCTCGCGCAGCGCCTGCGCCGTGCGCGCCAGTGATTCCAGATTGGCGGCCACGCTGGCGCCGTTGCTGGCGTCGGCCAGGCCAGCGAGCATGGCGCGCTCGAACACCAGCGGCGCCTGCGCCAGCGTGGGCGCGCCCTCGGGCACCAGGCCGCTGGTCAGCGCCAGCGTCGACAGCGCGCGCAGCACCGGACCGTCGGCGTCGTTGTCGGCGTCGATCAGCGCCAGCGTGGCGCGCGCCAGCCGCACCAGTTGTTCGGTGCGCTCGGCATAACGCCCCATCCAGAACAGGTTCTCGCCGGTGCGGCTGGACACCGGGCGATGCCGCCTGGCGATGTCGTCAACCTGCAGCGGCCGCGGCAGCATCGAGAAGGTGTCGACCGGGCCGTCGGTCAGCACCCAGGTGTCCAGGCTGGTGCCACCATGCTGCATCGAGACGCTGGACTCGTCGCCCTGCGCGACCCGCGTCATGCCGCCAGGCAGCACATGCCAGTGACCCAGGCCGTCGGCAATTGCGTAGACACGCACCATGGCCGGGCGCGGCGTCAGCACGCCATCGCCCCAGACCGGCGCGCGCGCGTGACGCAGCCGGCCCTGCACGGTCCAGGCCTCGGAATCCTGGTCGATCGCCGTCTCGGGCACATCGCTGCGCAAGGCGCTGCGGCGGCCACTGGGGAAGGTGTTGCGCACCACCATGCCGGGCAGTTCGGAGCGCACGCCGTCCCAGGCCGCCGTCTCGCCGCACCACCAGCTCGGCAGCGCCGGCAGCGTCAAGGCGCGGCCGCTCAGGCGCTGCGCGATGGCGGGCATGAACCCCTGCAGCGCGGGCGTCTCCAGCACGGCACTGCCGAGCGCGTTGGCCATCACCACAGCGCCGGCGCGCACCGCCTGCAGCAGACCGGGCACGCCCAGCGCCGAATCCGGCCGCAGTTCGAGCGGGTCGCACCATTCGTCGTCGAGCCGGCGCAGCACGCCGTGCACCGGCTCCAGGCCTTCGACGGTCTTGAGAAACAGGCGCTCACCGCGCACCGTCAGGTCGCTGCCCTCGACCAGCGGCAGGCCCAGGTAGCGCGCCAGGTAGGTGTGTTCGAAGTAGGTCTCGCTGTAAGGACCGGGCGTCAGCAGCACGATGCGCGGCGCATGGCCGCCGGCCAGCTCGCGCGCCAGCCGGTCGACGGTGTCGAGCAGCCGCCGGTAGCTCGACGCGATGTGCTGCACGCGCAGCTCACGGAAGGCGTCGGGGAACTGGCGCGAGATGACGAGCCGGTTGTGCATGACATAGCCCAGCCCGGACGGCCCCTGGGTGCGCTGGGCCACCAGCCACCAGGCGCCATCGGGGCCGCGGGCGAGGTCGAAGGCCAGGATGTGCAGCCGCAGGCCGCCGGGCGGCGTGACGCCGAGCAAGGGCCGCAGATAGCCCGGATGGCGCAGCAGCAAGGCCGGCGGCAACAAGCCTTCGTGCAGCAGCCGCTGCGCGCCGTAGATGTCGGCCAGCACCGCCTCCAGCAGCGCCGCACGCTGGGCCACGCCGGCTTCGATGACGGCCCAGTCGGCGGCCTCGATCAGCTGCGGCAGCACTTCCAGCGACCAGGGCCGACTGGCCACGCCTTCGCTGCCGAAGACGTTGTGGGTGACGCCGTCACGGCGGATCTGCTGCGCCACCTGGTCGCGCCGGTGGTCAAGCTCGGCGCCGAGCGCCCGCCCCGCCGCAGGCGCCGGCATCAGCCCGGCAAAACGTTGCCAGGGCGGCCGCAGCGCGCCGTCGTCGCTGCGCAGTTCGTCATGCTCGCCAGGCGTGGCCGGCAATGCGCCGCGCAGCAGCGCCGCCGCCGCCAGCGCCGCGGTGGCGCCGGTGTCGAACTCGGCGTCGAAAGGCAGCGAGCCTTGCGTCGAACTCACCGATCAAGCCTCAGCGGCCAACTCGCAGGTCGAGCGTGAACGGGAACTCCTGGCTGGGCTGCGCCGGCTGCACGTCGATCCGGCCCGGCGTGTGGCCGAAGCGCGAGAAGCGCGCCAGCCGCCGGCTCTCGGCGGTGTAGGCGTTGACCGGAAAGTCCTCGTGGTTGCGGCCGCCGGGGTGGGCCACGTGATAGCGGCAGCCGCCCAGCGAACGCTGCAACCAGCGGTCGACGATGTCGAAGCTCAGCGGCGCATGCGAGGGGATGGTCGGGTGCAGCGCCGAGCTCGGCTGCCAGGCGCGGTAGCGCACGCCGGCGACGAACTCGCCAGCCCGCCCGGTGGGCTGCAGCGGCACCGGCTGCCCGTTGACGGTGACGAGGTGGCGGTTGCCGTTGAGCCCGCTCACCTTGAGCTCGATGCGCTCGAGCGAGGAGTCGACATAGCGCACGGTGGCGCCGGCCGCGCCTTGTTCGCCCATCACATGCCAGGGTTCGAGGGCACTGCGCAAGCTCAGGCCGATGCCCATCGTCGCCACCTCGCCGATGAGCGGGAAGCGGAACTCCAGGTGCGGGGCGAACCAGGCGGCGTCGAAGCCGAAGCCCGCGCCGCGCAATTCGGCGATGACGTCGCCGAAGTCCTGCTTGACGAAGTGCGGCAGCATGAAACGGTCGTGCAGCGCCGTGCCCCAGCGCGTCAGCCGGGTGTCGCTGCCGCCACGGTAGGGCTGGCGCCAGAACCACGCCACCAGCGCGCGCAGCAGCAGTTGCTGGACCAGGCTCATGCGCGCATGCGGCGGCATCTCGAAGGCGCGCAGTTCGAGCAAGCCCAGGCGGCCGGTGGGGCCGTCGGGCGAGTACATCTTGTCGATGCAGAACTCGCTGCGATGGGTGTTGCCGGTGACGTCGATCAGCAGGTTGCGCAAGGCGCGGTCAATCCGCCACGGCGGCACCGGCGTGCCGTCGGCGGCCTGGCGCTCAAGCTCGCGCAAGGCAATCTCGACCTCGTAGACCTGGTCGTCACGCGCTTCGTCGAAGCGCGGCGCCTGGCTGGTCGGCCCGATGAACAGCCCCGAGAACAAATAGCTCAGGCTGGGGTGGTTGTGCCAGTAGGCCAGCAGGCTGGCCAGCAGGTCGGGGCGGCGCAGGAAGGGGCTGTCTGCAGCGCTGGCGCCGCCGAGCACGAAGTGGTTGCCCCCGCCGGTGCCGGTGTGGCGACCGTCGAGCATGAACTTCTCGCTCGACAGTCGGGTGCGGTGCGCGGCGTCGTAGAGGAACTCGGTGTGCTCGACCAGTTCGCTCCAGTCATGCGCCGGGTGGATGTTGACCTCGATGACGCCAGGGTCGGGCGTCACCTGCAGCAGCTTGAGCCGCGGGTCGCGCGGCGGCGGATAACCTTCGAGGACGATGCTGACGCCTTGCTCGGACGCTGTCGCCTCGACCGCGGACAACAGCTCGAGGTAGTCCTCCAGGTGCTGCAGCGGCGGCATGAAGACGTAGATGACGCCGCTGCGGCCGCCTTGCGCGGCTTCGGCCGCAGGGCCGTTGCCACGCTGCGGATCGCGCACCTCGACGCACAGCGCCGTGCGCGTCAGCCAGGCTGCCGACTCGTGCGCCTTCGGCGGCGTGTCGGCCGCGCGCGTCGGCGTCGACACTGACACCGGATCGTGCGGCGACGCGGCATCGCCAGCCACCTGGGCGCGCAGCGCGGCGCCGCCGGGCAGCG
>JAUYAJ010000471.1 GCA_030693565.1 Rubrivivax sp. | reverse complement strand
TGCGCTCGGCCAGGGCTGGCTGCAGTCGGCGCCGGCGCTGGTCGCGATCGTCGTCGACCCGGCGCGCACTGCGCTGCGCTATGGCGCCGTCGCCGACCGCTTCGTCGCGATGGAGGCCGGCGCCGCGGCGCAGAACCTGCTGCTGCAGGCGCTGGCGCTCGGCCTGGGCGCAACGCTGGTGGGCGCTTTCGACGCCGCTGCGGCCGCGCGTGAACTCGCGCTGCGGGCGGGCGAACAATTGCTGGCCTTGATCGCCGTCGGACAGGCAGCTTGACCTCAATCAACGTCAACCCGGCCATCGACGCGATGATTTGATTGCAGTGACCGCTCCGGGTCGCTGCCCCGCTTCGAAGAAAAGTGGCGCCGTCATGGCTGAAGAACGCGCAACACAACCCGCACGGTCGACCGGCCGCATCGTCAAGCAGCCCGGCGCGTTGCAGCCGACGCCGAACCTGCTGGACTACGAAGCCACCTGCGCCAGTTTCAGCTGGGATGAAGCGGCGCGCGCTCTCGACGGGCTGGCGAACAATGGCGGCCTGAACATCGCCCACGAAGCAGTGGACCGCCACCTGCTGCACGGCCGCGGCGCGAAGACGGCGATCCGCTGGCTGGGCAAAGGCGGCGAGCGGCGCGAGTTCAGCTACGCCGACCTGGCCGCCGCCACCAACCGCTTCGCCAACGCGCTGCAATCGCTGGGCGTGCAGCCCGGCGAACGTGTCTTCGTGCTGATGGGCCGGCTGCCCGAGCTCTACATGGCGGTGCTGGGCGCGCTCAAGGCGCGCTGCGTCGTCACGCCGCTGTTCTCGGCCTTCGGGCCCGAGCCGATCGCGATGCGCGCCGAACTCGGCGACGCGCGTGTGCTCGTCACCACGCCCGAGCTCTACCAGCGCAAGGTGGCCGGCCTGCGCGAGCGCCTGCCCGGGCTCCAGCATGTCATCGTCGTCGGCGAAACAGTGGCCGAGGGGCCCGGCGTGCGGGCCTGGAACGAGGTCGTCGAGACCGCACGCTCCGACTACACGATCGGCCCTACCGACCCCGAGTCGATGGCCTTGCTGCACTTCACCAGCGGCACCACGGGCCGGCCCAAAGGCGCGATCCACGTCCATGCCGCGGTGCTGGCCCACCACGTCACCGGCCGCTATGCGCTCGACCTGCACGAGGGCGACGTCTTCTGGTGCACCGCCGACCCCGGCTGGGTCACCGGCACCAGCTACGGCATCATCGCGCCGCTCACGCATGGCGTGACCAACATCGTCGTCGAGGCCGAGTTCGACGCCGAAACCTGGTACGGCGTGCTCGACAGCGAGCAGGTCAGCGTCTGGTACACCGCGCCGACGGCGATCCGGATGATGATGAAGCTGGGCGCCGACGCCGTGCAGGCGCACGCGCTGCCGGCACTGCGCTTCATGGCCAGCGTGGGCGAGCCGCTGAACCCCGAGGCCGTGGTCTGGGGCGAGCAGGCTTTCGGCCTGCCTTTCCACGACAACTGGTGGCAGACCGAGACCGGCGGCATCATGGTTGCCAACTTCGCCGCGCTCGACATCCTGCCCGGCTCGATGGGCCGGCCGCTGCCGGGCATCACCGCCGCCATCGTGCAGCGCGACGCCGACGGCCATGTCAAGCCGGTCGACCAGCCCGGCGTCGAAGGCGAGCTGGCGCTGAAGACACCCTGGCCGTCGATGATGCGCGGCTACCTCAACGAGGACGAGCGCTACCGCAAGTGTTTCGTCGACGGCTGGTACCTGACCGGCGACCTCGCCAAGCGCGACGCCCAGGGCTACTTCTGGTTCGTCGGCCGCGCCGACGACGTCATCAAGTCGGCCGGCCACCTGATCGGCCCGTTCGAGGTCGAGAGCGCGCTCATCGAGCACCCGGCGGTGGCCGAGGCCGGCGTCATCGGCAAGCCCGACCCCACGGTCGGCGAGATCGTCAAGGCTTTCGTGGCGCTCAAGCCCGGCTACGAGCCCAGCGAGGCGCTGCGCCGCGAACTGCTGGGCCACGCGCGCAAACGCCTAGGCGCCGCGGTGGCACCCAAGGAGATCGACTTCCGTGCCAACCTGCCCAAGACACGCAGCGGCAAGATCATGCGCAGGCTGCTGAAGGCGCGTGAGCTCGGCCTGCCCGAGGGCGACTTGTCGACGCTGGAAAGTGACGAGAAATGAGCACCAAGTTTCACCTCGACCGCGCCCACGGCCAGCACCTGTACCGGCAGATGCAGCGCATCCGGCGCTTCGAGGCCAAGTGCGTCGAGCTCTACCAGGCGCAGAAGATCCGCGGCTTCCTGCACCTGTACGACGGCGAGGAAGCGGTCGCCGTCGGCGTCATGCAGGCGCTGGAGCCGCGCGACGCCGTGCTCGCCACCTACCGCGAGCATGGCCAGGCGCTGGCGCGCGGCGTCGACATGGGCGCGCTGATGGCCGAGATGCTGGGCATGGCGCAAGGCTGCTGCCGCGGCCGCGGCGGCTCGATGCACATCTTCGAGCGCAAGTCACGCTTCTTCGGCGGCAACGCCATCGTCGGCGGCGGGCTGCCGCTGGCGGTGGGCATCGCGATGGCCGACAAGCAGCTGCGCCCCGGCGCCATCACCGCCTGCTTCTTCGGCGAAGGCGCGGTCGGCGAAGGCGTGTTCCACGAGAGCATGAACCTGGCCGCGCTGTGGAAGTTGCCGGTGCTGTTCGTCTGCGAGAACAACCTCTACGCGATGGGCGTGCCGCTGGCCGACTCCGAAACCCAGCCCGACATCTTCCGCAAGGCCGAGGCCTACCAGATGCCCGCCGAGCAGGTGCAGGCGAGCGACCCGGTCGTCGTCGAGGCGGTGGCGCGGCGCGCTGTCGAGCACATCCGCAGTGGCCAGGGGCCGTACTTCATCGAAGCTCGCACCTACCGCTTCCGCGCCCACTCGATGTTCGACACCCAGGCCTACCGCACGCGCGACGAGATCGAGACCTGGAAAGAGCGCGACCCGATCGAGCGCCTGCGCCGCTGGCTGCATGACAACCACATGATGAACGACGACGACGGCGCGCGCATCGATACCGAAGTCGCGGCCGAGGTCGAGGCCGCGGTCGCCTTCGCCGAGGCCGGCACGCCCGAGCCGGTCGAGGAGCTCGAACGTTTTGTGCTGATGGACAGCGTGGTGCAGGAGGCCGAGACATGAACGCCGCCGAGACCCAAGCTGCCGCGGCCGCAGCCACCGGCCAGCCGCTGCGCATGACCTACCGCGAAGCCTGCCGGCAGGCGATCCGCGACGCGCTGATCGCCGACCCGCGGACCTTCGTGATGGGCGAGGACGTCGGCAAGTACGGCGGCTGCTACGCCGTCACCAAAGGCTTGCTCGAGGAGTTCGGGCCGACGCGCATCATCGACACCCCGCTGGCCGAGAACGCCTTCGTCGGCGCCGGCATCGGCGCCGCGCTGGCCGGGCTGCGGCCCATCGTCGAAATCATGACCTGCAACTTCAGCCTGCTGGCGCTGGACCAGATCCTGAACAACGCCGCCACCATCCCGCACATGTCGGGCGGCCAGTTCGCGGTGCCGCTGGTGATCCGCATGGCCACCGGCGCCGGCCGCCAGCTCGCGGCCCAGCATTCGCACAGCCTGGAAGGCTGGTACGCCCACATCCCGGGGCTGAAGGTGCTGGCACCGGCCACGGTGGACGACGCGCGCCACATGCTGGCGGCGGCGCTGGCCGACCCGAACCCGGTGCTGCTGTTCGAGCACATCGTGCTCTACAACGCCGAAGGCGAGCTCGACCCGGCGCTGCAGTCTGTCGACATCGAACATGCGCGCGTGCGCCGGCCCGGCCGCGACTTGAGCCTCATCACCTACGGCAACAGCCTGCCCAAGGCGCTGGCCGCGGCGCAGACGCTGGCAGCCGAGGGCATCGAGGTCGAGGTCATCGACCTGCGCGTGCTGCGCCCGCTGGACACGCCCACGCTGCTCGAATCGGTGAGCCGCACGCGACGCGCGCTGATCGTCGACGAAGGCTGGCGCAGCGGCTCGCTGTCGGCCGAGATCAGCGCCCGGATGATGGAAGGCGCGTTCTTCGAACTCGACGCCCCGGTGCAGCGTCTGTGCGGCCGCGAAGTGCCGATCCCCTACGCCGCCCACCTCGAAGAAGCCGCGCTGCCGCAGGTGGCCGACATCGTCGACGGCGTGCGCGCGCTGGTGCGTCCGGCATGAGTGCGCCGGGCCGATCCCAAGCGCGAATTCCACAGCACGCAGTGCGGAGGGTAGTCCCGTGAGCAGCGCGCCGGCCGCCGAGTTCCTGATGCCGGCGCTGGGCGCCGACATGGAGACCGGCAAGGTCGTCGAATGGCGCGTCCAGGCGGGCGCCCGGGTGCGCCCGGGCGACGTGGTGGCGGTGGTGGAAACGCACAAAGGCGCGATCGACGTCGAGATCTTCCTCGACGGCATGATCGACGAACTGGCCCCGGTGGGCAGCGACCTGAAGGTCGGCGCGGTGCTGGCGCGG
>JAUYAJ010000470.1 GCA_030693565.1 Rubrivivax sp. | reverse complement strand
CAACTCGCGCGCCCAGGGCGACGAGATGGCCGACATCAAGCGCCTGTTCACGCCCGAGTTCCGCAACCGGCTCGACGCCATCGTCAACTTCCGCGCCCTCGACGAAGAGATCATCCTGCGTGTGGTCGACAAGTTCCTGCTGCAGCTCGAAAGCCAACTCGCCGAGAAGAAGGTCGAGGTCACTTTCACCGACGCGCTGCGCAAGCACTTGTCGAAGAAGGGCTTCGACCCGCTGATGGGCGCGCGCCCGATGCAGCGCCTGATCCAGGACACGATCCGCCGCGCGCTCGCCGACGAGTTGCTGTTCGGCAAGCTCGTCGATGGCGGCCGGCTGACGGTGGACGTCGACGCCGCCGGCGAGGTCTTGCTCGACATCCAGCCGCCGCGCAAGAGCGACAAGCCCAAGGCCGAGACCACGGTCGCCTGAACGGCTTGCCGTTCAGGTCCAGCGCTATGACGGCTTGCCGTTCAGGCTGGAAGTTCTTGCGGCGCGCCCTTCAGGGGCGCAGCTGCAGCGGCGACAGGTAGGCCTGGCGGTAGGCTTCGAAGGGCAGGTCGTCGGCGGCTTCGCGGGCGGCCTGGTCGGCGATCGACTGCCGGGCCAGTTGCTCGAAGTGTGCCTGCAGTTCGGCCGACAGCGGCATCTGCTGCAGGGCGCTGTGCGTGCGCTCGGCGCTGGCACGGGCGAAGGCAACGAAAGACGAGCCGTGGTCGCTGGCGGCGGTCGCCAGCACCCGCGCCGATGGCGTGGCGCCGGAGTCGATCAGGCGCAGCGCCGCCAGCTCCAGCGCCTGCGCGTGCTCATGGCCGCCGTGAACCTCGTCAAGCGCCGCCGCCAGTGGCTGGCAGGCTTCGACCAGTTCGCTGCCCCAGGCCGTCAAAGTCACTTCGCCGCCATCGCGCTCCAGGCGCAGGCCGGGTTCGCGGCCGTGTGAGGCCGTGCGGTGCTGGTTGCGCGCCATCGCCGCCGTTTCCTGCGGACTGTCCGGCGGGCTTTCGGCCAGCAGGCAGTGCAGCAGGAAGATGTCGAGCATGCGCATCGTCGGCGCCGCGATGCCCAGCGGCTCGAAGGGATCCAGGTCCATGCAGCGCACCTCGACGTATTCGATGCCGCGCTCGCGCAGCGCGTGCAACGGGCGCTCGCCGGGGCGGATGCTGCGCTTGGGCCGCACGGTGCCGTAGAACTCGTTCTCGATCTGCAGCAAGCTGGTGCCGAGCTGCAGGTAGTGGCCGTCGGCGTCGCGAACACCCAGCGCTTCATAAGGCGCGTAAGGCAGGGTCAGCGCGCGTTCGAGCGAGGCGCAATAGCCTTCGAGGTCGTTGTAGCTGACCGCGATGCCGGACTGGGCGTCGCTCTGGTAGCCCAGCCGCCCCATGCGCAGCGAGGTGGCGTGCGGCATGCCCAGCGTGTGCGCGCCCAGCGGAACCAGTTCGTGCGGGCGGCCGGCGACGAAGCTCTCGCACACCGCCGGCGAGGCGCCGAACAGGTAGAGCAGCAGAAAGGAGTGGCGGCGCAGGTTGCGGATCAGGCCCAGGTATTCGTCATTCGTCAGCCCGGGCATCGACCAGTTGTAGTGGATGCCCGAGATGGTTTGCATGCGCCGGCCGTAGCGATGACCCAGCCCGGTGCGGTAGATGCTCTTGGCCAGGCCGACGTTGGAGCTGCCGTAGCGGCCGATCGGGATCTCGTCGTCGGCCGGCAGGCCGCAAGGCATGCTGTTGACCCAGAGCCGGTCGCTGCCGATGTGGCGCACGACGAACTGATGGATTTGCAGCAACTCGGCGGCGGTGGCCTCGACGCTGGTGTGGGCGCCGGTGATCAGTTCGAGCTGCGATTCGCTGAAGTCGGTGGTGATGCTCGGATGCGTCAGCGCCGAGCCCAGCGCCAGCGGGTGCGGGCTCAGGCTCAGGTGGCCGGCGGCGTCGGTGCGCAGGCTTTCCTTTTCGACGCCGCGGCGCATGCCGGCCAGGCGCTGGGGCAGCACAGCTTGCAGACGGTGGCTCAGCTTGGACATTCGGCGCAGGCCCGGGGAATAATTTCAGAGCGCGGATCGTAGTGGAAGGCCCCTGGCTGGCGCTGACGGCGCGCAAAAGGCCTTCCGCTGCCCGGGGGCTGGCGCCAGACCAGGACTGCTACCGTCGGCGCTGACATGATCTATACGCGCCTGATCCGGATCAATTCGCAGCGCCGCTTCCAGGTCGCCGAGCTCTCGCACTGGACGTCTTACGGCGACGCCTGGATGTGCGCCCACGACCTCTTTCACCACTTCCCCGGCGACAACGGCTCGATGACGCAGGAGGCGATGAGCTTTGGCGCCGAACTCTGGCTCGGCTTTCCGGGCGCGGGCCTCGAGGCCATCGCCACCAGCAGCTTCGCTGGGGTGGCCAGCGCCGCCTATCAGGCCCGGCCCGACCTGCGCCGGCTGATCCTGCGCCAGGATCCGCCGGCGTTCGAGCCGCTCGAGGACCACTTGCACGAGCGTCTGCGCGAGGTCGTCGATGGTGGACTGGTGTGGACCGCCGACTTCGTCGTGCGCTGGCGCCGAGAAGCGGGGCTGCGGCCTGCCAGCACGGCCGGGCTGGCGGCCTTGACAGCGCCGGCCAGTCGCGCGCGCTACCTGCGCTGGATGGGCCATGGCTATCGCCTGGCGCAGCAGCGCTTTGTGTCGGCGCGCAAGGCGCAGCGTTTCATCGAGGATTTCCGCGCACTGCTGGCGGGCGCGGCGCAGGCGCAGCGCCGCCAGATCACGGTCGAGATCGACGAGACGGCGCTGCGTTGCCGAAGCCGGGCGTTCGCGGCGGTGGTCGATGAGCCCGGTCAGGGCCAGTCAGCGTAACTCTGCGGCGTCGCGTCCTGGCCGGTGCTGACGCGCTGGCGCGACTGCGCGCGGTAGGCCTTGGGGGCCAGCGCCATCCAGCGCTTGAAGAAACGGCTGAAGTGGCTGGCGCTGCCAAAGCCGAGTTCGGCGCCCAGGCGCTCGATGCTGAGGTCGGAGCTGGCCAGCAGCAGGCAGGCTTCGCGCACCAGGCGCTGGTGGACCAGTGCGGTGGGCGCGCGGCCGAGCGCGCGCACGCACAAGTCGTGCAGGCGGTCGGGCGTCAGTGACAACTCGGCGGCGTAGCGCGCCATCGTCCAGTGGTCGCGGAACTGCGCCTCGACCAGATGGCGAAAGCGCTGCAGGCGCTGTGCGCTGTGGCCTTCGGTGGGCGCGGCGGCGCTGGTCGCCAGTTCACGCGCCGCCAGCCGCCACATCAGCACCAGCGCAATCGTCAGGTGGGCCGCCAGGTAGTGGCGCGAACCACCGGCGCCGCTGCGCGCTTCGGCCTCGATGGCGTGCAGCGAGCGCAGCAATTCGTTGCGCGTGCCGCTGGCATGCGCGCTCAGCCGCGTCAGGCGGGCGCAGAGCTGGCGCAGCGGCGCCGAGTCGGCGTGCACGCCGATGGCGGCGGCCAGCAGCGACTCGGAGATGCCGACGATCATGCCTTCGCTGCCGGGCTCGATGCGCAGCGAGCGTCCGGCGCCGGCCGGCAGCCAGGCCACGTCAGGCGCCCTCAGCGACAACTCGCCGTCGGCGTGCAACAAGTCGCCGCGGCCGGCGGTGATGACGACGATGCGGCCGAGCGCCGCGGCGCTGCCGCCGTCCAGCGACCAGCGCTGGCGGTGCAGCGTCGGCACGACGATCTGCGCCAGCACATCGCGCGCGGTCGGCGAGTAAGGCGCGGGCAGGGCGGTGGCTGGGCTGTTCTGCGTGGGCATGGTGGCCGCTGCGGTGGAAAACCCCTGGAAGGTCCACCAGAAAACGTCAAGTCAATGCCGGATTGTTGCATTCCCGGCGGGCCGGCGATCGCCGACAGTCCGTCATCGGCCGATCACCGCGCATCGGCACGCCAGTGATTCACGGCGCCGCAACAGGCAGGAGAGACATGTTCCAAGTCAGACTGATGCTGGGTGACAAAGACGCCAACGCGTCCGAAGGCGCGGTCTTCGAGCGTCGAGACCCGATCAGCGGCGAAGTCGTCAGCCAGGCGGCTGCGGCCTCGGTGGCCGACGCCCAGGCGGCTGCCAACGCCGCAGCGGCAGCGTTTCCCGGCTGGTCGAACACCTCGCCGTCGCAGCGCCGTGCGGTGCTCAGCCGCGCCGCCGATTTGCTGGTCGAGCGCACGCCCGAGTTCGTCAAGGCGATGACGCTGGAAACCGGTGCTGCGCCGATGTGGGGCGCCTTCAACTGCAAGCTGGCCGCCGGGATGCTGCGCGAAGCGGCGGCGCTGACGACCCAGATCACCGGCGAAGTGATTCCGTCCGACAAGCCCGGCTTCATCGCCATGGCGCTGCGCCAGCCGGCCGGTGTGTGCGTGGGCATCGCGCCCTGGAACGCGCCGGTGATCCTGGGCGTGCGCGCGATCGCGGTGCCGCTGGCTTGCGGCAACACCGTGGTGCTGAAGTCGGCCGAGATGTGCCCGATGACACACTGGCTGATCGCCAGCGTGCTGCGCGCCGCCGGCCTGCCGCCAGGCGCGGTCAACGTCATCAGCAACGCACCGCAAGACGCCAAGGCGGTGGTCGATGCGTTGATCGCCCACCCGGCGGTGCGCCGCGTCAACTTCACTGGCTCGACCCGGGTCGGCCGGCTGGTGGCGCAGAGCTGCGCGCTACACCTCAAGCCGGTGCTGCTGGAGCTGGGCGGCAAGGCGCCGCTGGTGGTGCTCGACGACGCCGACCTCGACGCGGCCGTCAACGCAGCAGCCTTCGGCGCCTACATGAACCAGGGCCAGATCTGCATGAGCACCGAGCGCATCATCGTCGACGAGTCAGTCGCCGACGAGTTCGTCGCCCGGCTGGCGGCGAAGACGCGCACGCTGCGCGCCGGTGTGCCCGGCACCGAAGGCTGTGTGCTGGGCTCGATGATCGGCCGCGACGCCGCCCAGCGTGTGCGCTCGATGATCGACGACGCCGTTCACAAAGGCGCGCGACTGGTCACCGGCGGCGAGATCGACGGCACCATCTTGCAGCCGGCCTTGATCGACCACCTGACGCCGGCGATGCAGCTTTACCGCGACGAGTCCTTCGGCCCGGTGGCCGGCGTCGTGCGTGTGCAGTCGGTCGAAGAGGCGATATCGGTCGCCAACGACACCGAGTACGGCCTGGCGGCCGCGGTCTTCGGCCGCGACGTCAACCGCGCGCTGGCGGTGGCGCGGCAAATTGATTCGGGCATCTGCCACATCAATTCGGCCACCGTGCAGGACGAAGCCCAGATGCCCTTCGGCGGCGTCAAGGGCAGCGGCTACGGCCGCTTCGGCGGCAAGGCCGGCATCGAGGAATTCACCGAATTGCGCTGGCTGAGCCTGCAGACCGAAACTCCGCACTATCCCTTCTGAACCGCATCGGCATTTTTCGCGCCGAGGGTCGAACCGACCCGATTTCCCGACCGTTGACACCAACCCAAGAGGAGACTGAGATGAAGCGCAGAATGACATGGAAACTGGCCGCCGCGGCGGCCATGGTGGCCGGCCTGCCGATGGCCGCGCTGGCCCAGGCCGGCGAGCCGATCAAGATCGGCGCTGCCGCGCCCAAGACCGGCCCGCTGGCCGGCGGCGCCGCCGTCACCCACTGGCCGGCGATCAAGATGTGGGTCGCCCAGGTCAACGAGCGTGGCGGCCTGAAGATGAAGAACGGCAGCCAGCGCAAGCTCGAACTGATCGAGTACGACGACCGCACCAACCCGGGTGAGACGATCAAGGCCGTCGAGCGCCTGATCACCCAGGACAAGGCTGATTTCATCATCGCCCCTTACGGCACCGGCATGAACCTGGCCGTGGCGCCGGTGTTCGCCAAGCATGGCTACCCGCAGATCGCCGTCAGCGCCATCACCGACAAGACCGAAGAGCTGGCCAAGCGCTACCCGACGATCTTCTTCACGCTGGGCACGACGACGGCGTTCGCCAACTCGGTGGCCGACGTGCTGGGCAAGCTGCACAAGGACGGCAAGATCGGCAACAAGGTCGCGATGGTCAACGTCGCCGACGCTTTCGGCATCGAGCTGGCCGAAGCGGCGCGGCCGATCTTCAAGAAGCATGGTCTGGACATCGTCTATGACAAGTCCTACCCGCTGGGCACGCAAGATCTGGCGCCGGTGATGAAGGGCGCCAAGGCGGCCAACCCCGACGCCTTCGTCGCCTGGTCTTACCCGCCGGACAGCTTCTCGCTGGCCGAGCTGGCGAAGATCGAGGGCCTGAACGTCAAGGCCTACTACTCCGCCGTCGGCACGCCGTTCCCGGCCTTCCTGGGCAAGTACGGCAAGTCGGCCGAAGGCGTGCTGGGCGCTGGCGGCGTCAACCTCGACGCGCCGGAGATGAAAGGCTTCTACGAAGCCCACAAGAAGCTCAGCGGCAGCGACGCCGACTACTGGGCCGGCCCGGTGACCTACGCCAGTCTGCAGGTGCTGGAGCAGGCCATCGAAGGCACGGGCGGCGTCGACCGCGCCGCCGTCACCGACTACATCAAGAAGAACAGCTTCAAGACCGTGATGGGCGAGTGGCGCTTCAAGAACCAGACGATCGAGAACTTCTGGACCGTCGGCCAGTGGCAGAACGGCAAGTTCCACGGTGTCGCTTCGACCAATAAGCCCGGCGAGAAGCCGGTGGTGCTGAAGTCAGGCTGGTAAACCCGGGCCCGGACTTCACTTTGCCGCCGTCCGGCTGGACCGGGCGGCGGTCTTTCACGGTTTTCCCATGGACATCCTCATCACCGGTCTGTTGCTCGGCGCCACCTATGCGCTGCTGGCAATGGGCCTGACCTTGCAATACGGCGTCGCCCGCATCATGAATCTGGCCAATGGCGAGATGCTGGTGGCCGGCGCCTTTGGCGCCTTCTGGGTCGTCACCACGCAGCAGCTCAGCCCCTTCATGGCGCTGCTGTTCGTCGTGCCCGCGGCCTTTGCGCTCAACTGGGTGGTCTACCGCGTGCTGCTGGCGCCGCTGGTGCGGCGCGCCAAGAACCGCGGCATGCTCGAGGTCGACAGCATCCTGGCCACCTTCGGCATGAGCTTCGCGATGGTCGGCATCATGCTGATGGTCTTCGGCGGTGAGTTCTTCAACTACTCCTACCTGGCCACGGCCTTCAACATCTTCGGCAGCCCCTTCGGCCTCAACCGTGTCGTCGCCTGCCTGTCGGCAGTGGTGATCTGCGGCTTGCTGTACATCGGTCTGCATGCCACCCGCACCGGGATGGCGATCCGCGCCGTCGCCGTCGACCCGATGGCTGCGGGCCTGGTGGCCATCGACGTGCCCAAGATGTCGGCCTTCGCCTTCGCGCTCGGCGGCGCCGTCACCGCCGCCGGCGGCGTCATCCTCAGCACCTACCTGACGCTGGACGCGTCGATCGGCGTGCTGTTCACGATGAAGGCGCTGATCATCGTCATCATGGGCGGGGTCGGCGACATCCGCGGCGCCGTCGTCGCCGCCCTCGTGCTCGGGCTGGCCGAGACCGCCGTGGCCAGCCTGATCGACCCCGGCCTGACGCTGGCGGCCGCTTACGGGCTGTTCGTGCTGGTGCTGCTGATCCGCCCTCAGGGTTTGTTCGGAAAGAGCAGCACATGAGCGGGCGTGAAAAATGGGTCGCGGCGCTGTGCGTGCTGGCCTTCATCCTGCTCGCCTTCCTGCCAGTGGTCGGCAGCGCCTATGTGCTGACGCTGGGCATCTCGGTGGCGATGTACACCGTGCTGGCAACCTCGTGGGCGCTGTTCTCCGGGCCCACCCACTACATCTCGCTGGCCACGGGCGCGTTCTATGGCCTGGGCGCCTATGTCGTGGCCTCGGGCATCGGCGTGCTGCCTTATCCGGTGCTGGTGCTGATCGCCGGGCTGGCCGGCGCATTCGTCGCCTTGCTGGTCGGGCTGGCGACGCTGCGGCTGTCGGGCGTGTACTTCGTCATCTTCACGCTCGGCCTGGCCGAGTTCATCCGCCAGGTCGTGACCTGGGTGCAGAACAACTTCAGCGGCAGCCGGGGCCTGTATGTGTTGACCGACATCGGCCAGAAGCACATCTACTGGGAACTGCTGGCGCTGGCGGCGCTGGTGATCTGGATCGGCTGGCTGGTGCGGCGCTCGCGCCTGGGTTTTGCGCTGCGCATCGTCGGCAACGACGAACTGGTGGCGGCGCACAGCGGCATCAACGCGCCGCGCGCCAAGGTGGCGCTGTTCGTCATCTCCGGCGTTTTCGCGGCGCTGGTGGGGGCGGTGATGGCGCCGCGTTTCACCTACATCGAGCCTTCGATGGCGTTCTCGGCCGAGCTGTCGTTCCAGGTCGTCATCATGGCGCTGCTGGGCGGTGTGCACCGGCTCTGGGGGCCGCTGGTCGGCGTGGTGCCGTTCACGCTGCTGTGGGAGTTGATCTCGGCCAGCTTCCCGACCCAGACCGTGCTGCTGCTCGGCGTGGCCTTCCTGCTCATCGTCTACTTCATCCCCCAGGGCGTCGTCGGCCTGCTGGAAAAGATGCGCCGCCCGGCGGCCGGGGGCAGCGACCATGCGTGATCGCATCGTCCTCGACGTCCAGAACGTCAGCAAACATTTCGGCGGCCTGCGCGCCGTTGACCAGATCAGCTTTTCGGTGCGCGAGCACGAGGTGATGGGCATCATCGGGCCCAACGGCTCGGGCAAGACGACGATGATGAACCTCATCTCGGGCGCGCTCAAACCGACCAGCGGCGACATCTACCTCGACGACCACCTGATCTCCGGCCGCCCGGCGCGTGACATCGCGCGCGCCGGCGTCGCCCGCACCTTTCAGCTGGTGCGCGTGCTGCCCTCGCTGACGGTGCTGGAGAACGTGATGGCCGGCGCCGTCTTCGGCCACAAGCGGCTGTGGGGCCGCGAGGCGCGCAAGTACGCCCAGCGCCAGCTCGAGCGCGTGGGCATGAGCGAGGCCATCGGGCTGCCGGTGTCGGCGCTGACCTACATCGACGAAAAGCGCATCGAGCTGGCGCGGGCCTTGGCCTCGGACCCCGAGATCCTGCTGCTCGACGAATGGCTGGCCGGCCTGAACCCGACCGAACTGCAGACCGGCATCGAACTCATCAAGAGCTTGCGCGACGACGGCCGCACAGTGGTCATCGTCGAGCATGTGATGGACGCCATCCGCAGCCTGTGCGACCGCTGCGTGGTGATGAACAGCGGCGCCAAGATCGCCCAAGGCACACCGGAGCAGGCTTTGTCTGACAAGGAAGTGATACGCGCCTACCTGGGGGACGACCATGCTTGAGTGCCGCGGACTTGCGGTGGCCTACGGCCGCCACCAGGCGCTCAAACGGGTCGACATCCGCGTCGCGCCGGGCGAGATCGTCGTCATCCTGGGCGCCAACGGCGCCGGCAAGACGACGCTGCTGAAGGCCATTTCCGGGCTCGTGCCGGTGCAGGCGGCCAGCCAGGTCTTGCTCGACGGCCAGCCCATCACCCACCAGCCGCCGCACCGCATCGTCGAAGCCGGCCTGGCCCTGGTGCCCGAAGGGCGCGGCATCTTCGGCGACCTGACGGTGCACGAGAACCTGGTGCTGGGCGCTTTTGCCCAGCGCGCGCGCGCCGATCAGCAGCGCAACTTCGACCGCTTGCTGGGCCTGTTCCCCAAGCTGGCCGAGCGCAGCGCGCAGATGGCGCGCACGATGAGCGGCGGCGAACAGCAGATGGTGGCGATCGGCCGCGCGCTGATGTCGGCGCCGTCGATCCTGATGCTCGACGAGCCTTCGCTGGGCTTGTCGCCGCTGCTGTGCAGCGAGCTCTTCAAGGCCTTGGCCGAAGTGCGCAAGACCGGCGTCGGCATCTTGCTGGTCGAGCAGAACGCGCGCCAGAG
>JAUYAJ010000465.1 GCA_030693565.1 Rubrivivax sp. | reverse complement strand
TGCTGGCCACCCATGTCGAGGCTGGCGAGCTGGCCACGCCCGGCCGGCCGCTGCTCACGCTGTATGCGCCGGGCCGGCTGCGCGCCGTGGTCCAGTTGCCGTCGTCGCGCTCCGCGCTCGCGCGTGCTGCGACCCAGATCCAGGTCCAGCTGCCCGACGGCCGCTGGGTGAGCCCGGTGGCGCGCGCCGAGCTGCCCACGGCCGACCCGGTCTCGCAGACCGTCGAGTGGCGGCTCGACCTGGCGCCCGAACACACCGCCACCCTGAGCCCCGGTCAGGCGGTGATGGTGCGCTTCAGCGGCCCGGTGGCTGCCGGTACGCCCGCGCGCCCGCTGATCCCGGCCACGGCCGTGCTGCGGCGCGGCGAGCTCACCGCGGTCTACGCGGTGCAGGACGGTCGCTTCGTGCTCAAGGCCGTGCGCCTGGGCTCGCTGCAGGGCGCGGACGGCGTCGAGCTGCTGGCCGGACTGAAGGACGGCGAACGTTTCGCCCTCGATCCGGTGCGCGCCGGCCTGGCCGGCGCCGTGCCGGCCGCCCAGTGAGGCCGGCGATGAACGACTCCGGGCTCAAGATGGGTGTTTCCGGCCGGCTCGCCGCCGCTTTCCAGGACAACGCGCTGACGCCGCTGCTGGCCATCGTCGCGCTGCTGCTCGGCCTGTTCGCCGTGATCGTGACGCCGCGCGAGGAAGAGCCGCAGATCAACGTCACGATGGCCAACGTGCTGATCGCCTTCCCCGGCGCCAGCAGCACCGACGTGCAGAACATGGTGGCGCGGCCGGCCGAGCAGGTGCTGAGCCAGATCGCCGGCATCGAGCACACCTATTCGGTGTCGCGCCCGGGCATGGCGGTGCTGACGGTGCAGTTCCAGGTCGGTGTGCCGCGCACCGAGGCGCTGGTGCGGCTGTACGACGTGCTCAATGCCAACCAGGACTGGCTGCCCGCCGGCCTGGGCACGCTGCCGCCGATCGACAGGCCCAAGGGCATCGACGACGTGCCGGTGCTGGCGGTCACGCTGTGGAGCCGCGAGCCGAGCAGCGCCGCCGAGCTCGAACGGGTGGCGCACAGCATCGAGGCCGAACTCACGCGTGTGCCCGGCACGCGCGAAGTGCAGACCATTGGCGGCCCGGGCCAGGTGGTCAGCGTGGCGCTGCAGCCGGCGCGGCTGCGCGAACGCGGTGTCGACGTTCTGCGTTTGCAGCAGACGCTGGCGGCGGCCAACCTGCGCCTGCCTTCGGGCAGCGTCATCGACGCCAGCAGCAGCGCGGCGCGCCTGCTTTCGGTCGAGACCGGCGAGTGGCTGCGCAATGCCGACGAAGTCGGTGAGCTGGTGGTCGGCGTGCACCAGGGCCGGCCGGTCTACCTGCGTGAGGTGGCCACGGTCCAGGCGGCGGCGGCGCAGACTGGCCACCAGGTCTGGTTCACGCCCGGCGCAGCGGCGGCGTCAGCACCATCCGGCGCCGGCCATCCGGCGGTGACGATCACGGTGAGCAAGAAGCCGGGGCAGAACGCGGTCGACGTCGCCAGCGCGGTGCGCGCGCGGCTGGCCGACTTGCGCAACACGGTGATCCCGGCCGGTGTCGAAGCCACGGTGACGCGCGACTACGGCGCCACCGCGGCCGAAAAAGCCAACAAGCTGATCCAGAAGCTGGCCTTTGCCACCGGCGCCGTGATCCTGCTCGTGGGCCTGGCACTGGGCCGGCGCGAGGCGGTGATCGTCGGCGCCGCGGTGATCCTGACGCTGACGGCAACCCTGTTCGCGTCCTGGGCCTGGGGCTTCACGCTCAACCGCGTGAGCCTGTTCGCGCTGATTTTCTCGATCGGCATCCTGGTCGACGACGCGATCGTGGTGGTGGAAAACATCCATCGTCACCAGCAGCTCGACCCGGGCAAGCCGCTGCGCGAGATCATCCCGGCCGCGGTCGACGAAGTCGGCGGCCCGACCATCCTGGCCACCCTGACCGTCATCGCCGCGCTGCTGCCGATGGCTTTCGTCAGCGGCCTGATGGGCCCGTACATGAGCCCGATCCCGATCAACTCGAGCCTGGGCATGGCCTTGTCGCTGGCGATCGCCTTCACCGTCACGCCCTGGCTGGCGCTCAAGCTGATGAAGTCGCACGGCGCCGGCACGGCTGCCGCCGCGCCCAGCGGGTTGGCGGCGCGCTTGCCGAAATTCTTCGCGCGCGTGCTGACGCCCTTTCTCGACAGCGCGAAGAAGCGCTGGCTGCTGCTGGCCGGCATCCTCGTCGCGCTGATGCTGTCGGTCGGCCTGACCGCGGTGCAGTGGGTGGTGCTGAAGATGCTGCCCTTCGACAACAAGAGCGAATTCCAGCTCGTCGTCGACATGCCTGCCGGCACGCCGGTGGAAGACACGGCCGCGGCGCTGCACGATCTGGGCGGCTTCCTGGCGCGCCAGCCCGAGGTGCGCGACCTGCAGGGCTATGCCGGCACCGCCAGCCCGATCACCTTCAACGGCCTGGTGCGCCAGTACTACCTGCGCGCCGACCCCGAGATGGGCGACCTGCAGGTCAACCTGGTCGACAAGTCGCAGCGCGGCGAACAAAGCCATGCCATCGCGTCGCGGCTGCGCCCGGCGCTGCAGCAGATCGCCGACCGCCACGGCGCGCGGCTGAAGATCGTCGAAGTGCCGCCCGGCCCGCCGGTGATGA
>JAUYAJ010000464.1 GCA_030693565.1 Rubrivivax sp. | reverse complement strand
GCGCGCCGAGATCGAGGCCTTGGGAGGCGAGGTGCGCTTCGGCCAGCAAGTCGTCGACCTGCAGATCGAAGCCGGCCGGCTGCGCGGCGCCACCCTGGCCTCGGGCGAGCAGCTGCAAGCCGACCACCTGGTGCTGGCGCTCGGCCACAGCGCGCGCGACACCTTCGCGATGCTGCAGCGGCGCGGCGTCCATCTGGAAGCCAAGCCATTCTCGATCGGCTACCGCATCGAACACCCACAAAGCCTGATCGACAAAGCCCGCTTCGGCGCCAGCGCCGGCCACCCGGTGCTCGGTGCGGCCGACTACAAGCTGGTCCACCATGCCGGCAACGGACGCTCGGTCTACAGTTTTTGCATGTGCCCGGGCGGCACCGTGGTGGCGGCCACCTCGGAGCCCGGCCGCGTCGTCACCAACGGCATGAGCCAGTATTCGCGCAACGAGCGCAACGCCAACGCCGGCATCGTCGTCGGCGTCACGCCGCAGGATTACCGCCAGGACGGCCTGACCAGCGGGCCGGTGAACCCGCTCGACGGCATCACCTTCCAGCGCTTGTGGGAGTCGCGCGCCTTCGAACTCGGCGGCGGCGGCTATCAGGCGCCGGCAGCCCTGGTCGGCGACTTCGTCAACGGCCGCCATGGCAGCCAGCTGGCGCGTGCGCTGGGCAGCGTCGAGCCTTCGTACAAGCCCGGCGTGCAGCTGACCGACCTGGCCGATCCCGACCGGCCCAGCCTGCCCGGCTACGTAATCGACGCCATCCGCGAGGCCTTGCCGGCCTTCGACAAGCAGATCCGCGGCTTTGCAATGGCCGACGCCGTGCTCACCGGTGTCGAGACGCGCACCTCGTCGCCGCTTCGCATCACGCGCGGGCGCAATCTGCAAAGCCTGAACGTCGTCGGCCTCTACCCGGCCGGCGAAGGCGCGGGCTATGCCGGCGGCATCATGTCGGCCGGCGTCGACGGCATCGAGGTCGCCGAAGCGCTGGCGGCCGACTGGCTGGGCCTGGCCTCTCAGCCCGGCGGCGCGATCGACTCGGCGTAGTCGTACAGCGCCGACAAGAGCGCCTGGCCACGCTCGTCGGCGTCTTCAGCCAGCGCGTCGATGCGCTCGAAGAACGCTGCCAGCGTCAGCCCACCGCCAGCGCCGCCGTGCAGGCGCTCGCTGCAATGCTGCTCCCAGCGCGCCGCATCGTCGCCGCTCAAGCTGCCCGGGAAATTGCGCGCCCGGTAGCGGAACACCAGTTCCTCCAGCCGCGGGTCGTCGAAGGCCGGCGTGCGCTCGGCCAGCTGATCGGGCCTGAGCGTGCGCAGGCGCTGCAGGCGGCGCCGGTCTTCGTTGCCGACGAAGCCGCCGTAGAGGTCCTGGTCGACATCGACCGCCGCGCCGGCCTCGGGCCGCGCGAACACCTCGCGCCAGAGGCCGTCCAGGCTGGTGCCAAGCGCGCGCGCCTGCTCGGCATGGCGCAGCGCCTGCTCGCGGTCCAGGCCCCAGCGCTGCGCCGCCGCGCCGTCCAGCGTCTTCAGGTTGCCGATCACCACCGGCGACTTGTTGATGTGGATGGTCTTCACCGGCAGCCGCGTCGTGCCTTCGGGCAAGTCGTCCTGGCGGCTGAACAGGCGCTGGCGTGCGCTGGCGGCGTCCAGCATGGCCAGTTCGGCGGGGTCGTGGGCCAGGTCCCAGACGATGATCTCGTTGCGGTTCGTCGGGTGCGGCGCCAGCGGCCAGACGATGGCCATGCAGCCGCGCTCGACCGGGTACATGCCCGACAGGTGCAGGAAAGGCCGGCCGCTGCCGATCTCGTCCAGCACCGCGTCCTTGCGCCGCAGCTTGAGGCAGAAGTCCCACAGCCGCGGCTGGCGCAGCTTGAGCAGCCGCGCCAGCGCCACGGTGGCGCGCACGTCGGACAGCGCGTCGTGCGCCGCCTCATGCTGCAAGCCGTTGGCGGCGGTCAGGTGTTCGAGCTTGAACGACGGCCGGCCGTCGTCGTGGCGCGGCCATTCGATGCCCTCGGGCCGCAGCGCCCAGGCCGCGCGCACGACATCCAGCAAGTCCCAGCGGCTGCAGCCGTTCTGCCACTCGCGCGCATAGGGGTCGATGAGGCAGCGCCAGAACAGGTAGCGCGTCACTTCGTCGTCGAAACGGATGCTGTTGTAACCCACGCCAATGGTGCCGGGCAGCGCCAGTTCGGCCTCGATGGCGCTGGCAAAGGCCTGCTCGCTCAGCCCTTGCTGCAAGGCCTGCTGCGGCAGGATGCCGGTCAGCAGCACGCTTTGCGGGTCGGGCAAGGTGTCAGGCGCCGGCTGGCAAAACCACATCACCGGCTCGCCAATCTCGTTCAGCTCGGCGTCGGTGCGCAAGCCGGCGAACTGCGCCGGCCGGTCACGCCGCGGCTGCAGGCCAAAGGTCTCGTAGTCGTGCCAGAAAAAGCTGGTCGCGGTGTCGTTCGTGTTCGGGGCCATGCGGCACGATAACCGAGCGCCGGCGCGTCAGGCCTTCGTCGTCATCCTTGCCAGCCAGTGGCGGGCGCGCTGCCACAGCCGCCAGCCCGACCACAGCCGGCCACCCCAGCGCAAGGCGCGGCGCGGCCGCCACAAGGCCAGCACCAGCGCCGCCGCCATCGGCCACTGCGGGTTGGCGCGCAGCCAGCGGCCGGCGACCAAGGCCTGATCGGCCCAGTCCAGCGGCACTTCGAGCACGCGGGCGTCGGCGGCCAGCGCCAGCCGCAACTCGGCGCTGCGCATCAGCAGCACTTGCTGGCGCCGCTGCAGCGCCAAGGCCTTGGGGTTCACCGCGGCGCGGCGCCCGGTGGGCGCGGCTCAAGCGCGGCGCGGTCGCGCCGCAACTCGGCCAGACTGGCTCCGAAGGCGCCGCCTTCGGGCGCCTGC
>JAUYAJ010000458.1 GCA_030693565.1 Rubrivivax sp. | reverse complement strand
GGTCGTCGTCGGCCAGCTTCGACAGCCGCAGCGTGAGCGCACCGCCGCAGCACTGGCCCAGCGAGGGACCGAGCGCGAAACGCTGTTCGCGCCACCGTCACATCGCCCGCCAGCAGCCGGCGCGCGGCATAGATCGCCTTCAGTTCGAGATGGCCGCCGCCGATCGTGCCCAGCACCTCGTGCGCCGCCACCAGCATGCGCGTGCCGGTTTCGCGCGGCACCGAACCGCGGCTGTCGTGCACCTCGACCACCACCGCCGGCGTGCCGCTGGCGCGCCAGCGCAGCGCCGCAGCCTGCAACGCCGGGCTCATGCCCTGGCCCGGACCGCGTTGATCGCGTTCAGCACGGCTTCGGCCGTGGCCGGGGCGCGCAGCGGCGGCGTGCAGCCCGGCGCGCCGAGCGCGGCGATGGCATCGCGGATCGCAAAGAACACCGAGAAGGGCAGCAGCAGCGGTGGCTCGCCGACGGCTTTGCTGCGGTGGATGCTGGGCTGGCGGTTCGGCGCGTCGTAGAGCGCCACGTTGAAGACCGGCGGGCAGTCGTTGGCGGTCGGGATCTTGTAGGTGCTGGGCGCGTGCGTCAGCAAGCGGCCGGCCTTGGCGCTGCCGTCGGCCGGGTGCCAGACCAGCTCTTCCATCGTCAGCCAGCCCATGCCCTGGATGAAAGCGCCCTCGACCTGGCCGATGTCGATCGCCGGGTTGAGCGAACGGCCGGCGTCGTGCAACAGGTCGGCGCGCAGCAGCCGGCTTTCGCCGGTGAGGCTGTCGACCACCACCTCGCTGACGGCGGCGCCGTAGGCGAAGTAGTGGAAGGGCCGGCCCTGCAAGGTGTCGCGGTTCCAGCTCAGCCCTGGCGTGGCGTAAAAGCCGTCGCTCCACAGCTGCACGCGCGCCAGGTAGGCCAGCTGCACCAGTTCGGCGAAGGGCAGGCTGTGGCCGCCGCCGTGCACCGCGCCGGCTTCGAAGTGCAGCTCAGTGGCGGCGCAATCCCAGCGCGCGGCGGCAAAGTCGGCCAGCCGCTGGCGGATCTGCCGGGCCGCGTCCTGCGCCGCCATGCCGTTGAGGTCGCTGCCGGTCGAGGCCGCGGTGGCTGAAGTGTTGGCCACCTTGTGGGTGTCGGTGGCGCTGCAGCGCACTTGCGCCAGCGCCAGCCCGAGTTCGTGCGCCACCACTTGCGCCACCTTGGTGTTCAGGCCCTGGCCCATCTCGGTGCCGCCATGGTTCACCAGCACCGAGCCGTCGGTGTAGACATGAACCAGCGCGCCGGCCTGGTTCAGGTGGACGACGTTGAAGGCGATGCCGAACTTCAGCGGCGTCAGCGCCAGCCCGCGTTTGAGCACCTGGCTGGTGGCGTTGAACTGCGCCACCGCCAGCCGCCGCGCCGCATAGTCGCTGCTGCGTTCGAGCTCGTCGACCAGCGCCGCGATGATGTTGTCGTCCACCGTCTGCCCATAAGGCGTGACGTTGTTGTTGGCGACGCCATAGAAGTTGGCGCGCCGTACCGCCAGCGGGTCGCGGCCGAGGCGGCGCGCCACCGTGTCGAGCACCTGCTCGATGGCGATCGCGCCTTGCGGTCCGCCAAAGCCGCGGAAGGCGGTGTTGCTCTGCGTATTGGTCTTGCCCGAGTAGCCGTGCACGGCAACGTGGGGCAGCCAGTAGGCGTTGTCGAAGTGGCACAGCGCACGCGTCATCACCGGGCCCGAGAGGTCGGCCGAATGGCCGGCGCGCGAGACCATCGTGACTTCGGCGCCGAGGATGCGGCCTTCGTCGTCGTAGCCGGCGTCGATCTCGTAGTGGAAGCAGTGGCGCCGGCCGGTGACGAGGAAGTCGTCGTCGCGGTCCAGGCGCAGTTTCACGGGCCGCTGCAGCCGCACCGCGGCCAGCGCCGCCACGCAGGCGAACAGCGCTGACTGCGACTCCTTGCCGCCGAAGCCGCCGCCCATGCGCCGGCATTCCACCTGCACCGCATGCGCCGGCCGCTGCAGCAGCTGCGCCACCGCATGCTGCATCTCGGTGGGATGCTGGGTCGAACACCAGACCTTGATGCCGCGGTCTTCGGTGGGCACGGCGTAAGAGATCTGGCCTTCCAGATAAAACTGCTCCTGGCCGCCGACCTCGAACTCCTGCGTCAGCCGGTGCGGCGCGCTGGCGATGGCGGCAGCCGCGTCGCCGCGCAGCAGGTGCATCGGCGCCACCACGTATTGCTGCGCGGCATGGGCTTGCTGCGGCGTCAGGATGGGCGGCAAGGCCTCGGCCACGATGACTTCGCGCGCCAGCGCCGCGGCGCGGCGGGCGGCGTCGCGCGTGGTCGCGACGACGGCGAACACCGGCTGGCCCAGGTAGCGCAGCGTCGCGCCGGGTTCGCCGGCCAGCACCGGGTCGTCGGCGACCAGCGCGCCGCAGTCGTTGGCGCCGGGGATGTCGCCGGCGGTGAAGACGTCGACCACGCCGGGCATCGCGCGCACGCGGGCCAGGTCGATCGATCGCAGCACACCGTGCGCCAGGGGCGACAAGCCGAGCGCAGCGTGCAAGGTGCCGGCGAGTTCGGGCAAGTCGTCGGTATAGGGCGCGGCGCCGGCCACGTGCAGGTGGGCCGATTCATGGGCATGGCGGGCACCGACGGCGCCGGTGGCCGGTTGCAGCGGCAGGTCGGTGGGGCGGTTCATGGCGCGGCGTGCGGCAGCGCCGCCCAGACGCTGAGCGCTTCGGGCGCCAAGGGGTCGGTGGCGCGGGTCTCCAGCCACAAACGCTGCAACAGGTTCTGCGCCACCTGCAGCCGGTAGCCGGCGCTGGCGCGCATGTCGCTCAGCGGGGCGAAGTCGCGCGCCAGCGCGGCTTTGGCGGCGTCCACCGTGGCCTGGGTCCAGGGCTGGCCGCGCACCGCGGCTTCGGCCTGCGTGGCGCGGCGCACGGTGGCGGCCATGCCGCCGAAGGCCCAGCGCAGCTCGGCGACGCGCTCGCCGTCCAGCCGCAGCCAGAGCCCGGCGCACAGCGCCGAGATGTCGCAGTCAAAGCGCTTGGCGATCTTGTAGGCGCGCAGCGTTTCGCCCTCGCGCGGCAGCGGCACGCGCAGCGACTGCACGAACTCGCCGGGCTCGAGCCGGTTGCGCATGTAGTCGACGTAGAAGTCGGCCAGCGGCAGCTCGCGCAAGCGCTCGCCGCGGCGCAGCAGCAGCGTGGCGTCCAGCGCCATCAGCACCGGCGCGGCGTCACCGATCGGCGAGCCATTGGCGATGTTGCCGCCCATGGTGCCGGCGACGCGGATCGGCAGCGACGCAAAGCGCAGCCACACATCGTGCAGCGCCGGCCACAGCCGCACCAGCGCGCGCCAGGCGTCTTCGAGCGACGCGCCTGCGCCTATCGCCAGTGCGTCGTCGGTCAGCTCGATGCGCTGCAATTCGGCCACCGCGCTGACCGAGATCAGTTCGGTGAATTCGCGGAACTGCTTGTTGACCCACAGGCCGATGTCGGTGCCGCCGGCCAGCAACTGCGCCTGCGGCTTGGCCTCGCGCAGCGCGGCCAACGCGTCCAGCGTCGCCGGCGCATGAAATCCGCTGGCGGTGTGCAGTGGCGGGTCGGCCTGCAGCGTGCGCAGCGCTGCCGCCACCACCGTGCGGTCGAGCAGCGTAGGCGCGGCGTCGAACATGCGCTGGCCGGCGTCCAGGATCGGCCGGTAGCCGGTGCAGCGGCACAGGTTGCCCGACAAGTCGTCGGCCAGTTGCTGGCGGCTGGGCAGGGTGCGCGCGGCGCCATGGCGCTCGTAACAAGCCCACAGCGACATCACGAAGCCCGGGGTGCAGAAACCGCATTGCGAACCATGGCAGTCGACCATCGCCTGCTGGGCCGGGTGCAGGGTGTCGCCGCGCTGCAGGTCTTCCACCGTGAACAGCGCCTTGCCGTCGATCGTGGGCAGGAACTGGATGCAGGCGTTGACCGGCTGCAGCGCCAGCGCACCGCCGCCGTCCAGCGTGCCCAGCACCCCGGTGCAGGCGCCGCAGTCGCCTTCGGCGCAGCCTTCCTTGGTGCCGGTGCAGCGCGCGTCCTCGCGCAGCCAGTCGAGCACGCTGCGCGTGGCCGCGCCGCTGTCGATCTCGACGACGGCGCCGCGGTGGAGGAACCGGATCGGGCGGGTGTTCATGGCGGCAGGCAAGGTTTGAGCATGGCCCCGTGAGCGTGTTGCCAGGGAGAATACAAGACAGGCCAGCGGTGCCATGTGACACTGACGCGATGCACCCAGTTTCCATCCATCGGCGCGGCCGCGCCAGCACGCCATGAAGCGCGCACTGCGCGCCGACCTGCTCGACTTCACGGCCGCGCCGGCCTGGGGCAGCAGCGCGATGGACGGCGTGCGCTGGCGGCCCGACCACTGGCTGCTGATCGACGGTGAGCGGCTCGCCGGCGCCATGCCGGGCGAGCAGCCACCGGGCGAAGACTGGCTGCGGGAAGACCACCGCGGGCGCTTGATCCTGCCCGGCTTCATCGACACCCATGTGCACTGCCCGCAGCTGGACGTCATCGCCAGCCCGGCAACGGGTTTGCTCGACTGGCTGGCGCGCTACACCTTCCCGGCCGAACTGCGCTTTGCCGATGCTGACGTGGCGGCGCAAGGCGCGGCGCGTTTTCTCGACGCCTTGCTTGCCCATGGCACGACCGCGGCCGTGGTCTTTCCCACCGTGCACAAGGTGTCGGCCGAGACCTTGTTCGCCGCCGCCGCCGCGCGCGGCATGCGGCTGATCGCCGGCAAGGTGTTGATGGACCGCCACGCGCCGGATGGCCTGCGCGACGACGTGGCCGGCGCCGAGCGCGACTGCGAAGACTTGATCGAGCGCTGGCATGGGCGCGGCCGCAACGCCTACGCGGTGACGGTGCGCTTCGCCGCCACCAGCAGCCCCGAGCAACTGGCGATGGCCGGCGCGCTGTGCCGGCGCCATCCCGGGGTCTACCTGCAGACCCATGTCGCTGAAAACACCGACGAAGTGCGCTGGATCGCCGAACTGTTCCCCGAAGCGCGCAGCTACCTCGACGTTTACCACCGCCACGGCCTGTTGCACGAGCGCGCCGTGCTCGCCCACGGCATCTGGCTCGACGCTGCCGACCGCGCGCTGCTGCAAGCCAGCGGCGCGCAGATCTCGCACTGCCCGAGCAGCAACCTGTTCCTGGGCAGCGGCCTGTTCGACTGGCAGGCCGCCGTCGACAGCGGCCATCGGGTCTCGATGGGCAGCGACGTCGGCGGCGGCACCAGCTTGTCGATGCAGCGCACGCTGGCCGAGGCCTACAAGGTGCAGGCGCTGCGCGGCACCCGGCTCAGCCCCTGGAGCGCGCTGCACGCCGCCACGCTGGGGGCGGCGCAGGCGCTGGGGCTGGACGGCGAGATCGGCCGCCTGGAAGCCGGCGCAACCGCCGACCTGGCGGTCTGGGACTGGGCGGCCGGCGCGG
>JAUYAJ010000457.1 GCA_030693565.1 Rubrivivax sp. | reverse complement strand
CGCTGCGCGGTACTTCCTTGCACGACGGCGTCGCCGCCCGGCTGCGCGCGATGGTGTTCGAGCGCCAGCTGGCGGCGGGCGCCTGGATCGACGAGAAGCTGCTGGCCGAGCGCTGGCAGATCAGCCGCACGCCGCTGCGCGAAGCGCTCAAGGTGCTGGCCGCCGAGGGCCTGGTGGAGCTGGTGCCGCATCGCGGCTGCCGTGTCATCGAGCTCACCGACGACGACGCCGACGCCTTGTTCCCGGTGATGGCCTTGCTGGAAGGGCGCTGCGCACTGGAAGCGACGCGCAATGCCGGGCCGGCCGACGTGGCCGCGCTGCGCGCCCTGCACGACGCACTGGAGCACTACGCCGCCGCCGCCGACATCGACGGCTACTACCGCGCCAATCACGACTTCCATTCGCGCGTGCAGGCATTGGCCGACAACCGCTGGCTCGACCGCGTCACCGCCGACCTGCGCCGCTTCATGCGCCTGCTGCGCGGCCGCCAGTTGCAGCTGCCAGGCCGCATTGCGGCGTCGATCAACGAGCACCGGGTGCTGATCGACGCCATCACCCAAGGCGATGCAGCGCGCGCCGAACGCGCGATGCACGACCACTTGATGGCCCAGCTGGTGGCCTTGAAACAACTGCGCCAGAGCGAACAGGAAGCGAGCGACCGCCATGCTGGATGAACTGCTGCAAGCCGCCACGCGCCAGCGCAGCCAGCGCGGACTGCGCCGGCTGCTGGCCGACTGCAAACGGCTGCTGTCCGAGCAAGGCGACCTCAACGGCCTGCCGCTGGCACGGGCCTTGATCGGCCAGCTCGACACGCTGGACGAGAGCCAGCTCGACGGCTTGCTCGACTACCTGGCCAGCGAACTGGCGCCCGATCCGGCGCAGGTGCTGATCTGCGCCCAGGCCTATGCCGACCAGCCGACGCCGGAGTCGCTGAACGCGCTGACAAGCGCCGCCGAGCCCCCGCGCCAGGAACTGCTGCGGCGCCTGAACCGCACCCCGGGCGGCACCGCCGCCATCCTGCGGTTGCGCCGCGCGCTGCTGCGCCGGCTGCCCCGGCATCCCGAGCTGCGGGCGCTGGAATCCGACCTGCTGCACTTGCTGACGTCCTGGTTCAACCCGGGCTTTCTGCGCCTCGAGCGCGTCGACTGGGACTCGCCGGCGCGGCTGCTGGAAAAGGTGATCCAGCATGAAGCCGTGCACGAGATCGACGGCTGGGACGACTTGCGCCGGCGCCTGCGGCCGGACCGCCGCATGTTCGCCTTCTTCCACCCGCAGCTGCCGGGCGAACCGCTGATCTTTGTCGAGGTCGCCTTGCTGCGCGAGATGCCGGCGGCGATCGCGCCGCTGATCGACAAGGCCTCGGAGCCACTGGCCGCCGAGCGCTTTCGCGTCGCCGCGTTCTACAGCATCAGCAACTGCGAACCCGGGCTGCGCGGCGTCTCGCTGGGCAACTTCCTCATCAAGAGCGTGGCCGAACACCTGCACAGCGAATTGCCGCAGCTCAAGACCTTCTGCACCTTGTCGCCGCTGCCCGGCTTCGCGTCCTGGCTGCTCGCCGACCCGGACCTGGCCAGCCTGCCGGCGATCGAGCCGCGCCGGCTCAAGCGGCTGCTGGCTGCGCGCGCCACGCTGCTGGGCGCCTGCGGCGGCGATCTCTCGGCGCTGCAGCACAGCGCCTGCCACGACAGTTTGCCCACCAACGCCCAGGCTGCGTTGCTGGCGCTGGGCAGCGCCTATCTGCTGCAGGTGTCGACGACGCCGCAGGGCGACCCGGTGGCGCGCTTCCACCTCGACAATGGCGCCGGCCTGGAGCGCCTGAACCTCTGTGGCAACATGGCCACCAAGGGCTTGCGGCAGTCCTTCGGTCTGATGGTGAACTACCTCTATGACCTGGACGAGATTGAAGCCAGCCATGCCCGTTTTCGCGCCGGCGAAGTCACGCACTCGCGTGCCGTCGCCAAGCTGATCTGATTCCAGCCCATAACCACGACGGAGACAACCCGATGAAGACCCGCCTTTGCACATCGCGCCGCCACCTGCTGCTGGCCGCTACCGGCCTGCTGGCCGCCGCCACCAGCCCGGCCGTGCTGGCCCAGGCCTCGGCCTGGCCGACCAAGCCCGTCACCATCGTCGTGCCCTTCCCGCCCGGCGGCGGCACCGACGCCTTCGCGCGCCCGCTGTTCGCGGTGATGACCAAGAACGCCGGCCGTCAGTTCATCATCGACAACAAAGGCGGCGCTGGCGGCACGCTGGGCGCCACGCTGGCGGCCAAGGCCGCAGCCGACGGCTACACCTTCTTCATGGGCGCGGTACACCATTCGATTGCGCCCAGCATGTACCCCAAGCTGGACTACAACATCGAGTCCGACTTCGTGCCCATCGGCCTGATCGCCGCGGTGCCGCAAGTCATCGTCGTCAACCCGAGCAAGGTGCAGGCCACCACGCTGCCGCAGCTGATCGAGCACATCCGCAAGAATCCCGGCCGCCTGAACTACGGCTCGGCGGGCAACGGCACCTCGCACCACCTGGCCGGTGAGCTGTTCAAGCTGCAGACCAAGACCTTCATCACCCACATCCCTTACCGCGGCGCCGGCCCGGCGCTGCAAGACCTGATCGCCGGTCAGGTCGACATGATGTTCGACGGCCTGGGTTCGTCGGCTGGCCACATCAAGAGCGGCCGGCTGCGCGCCATCGCGGTGGCCGCGCCCAAGCCGGCGCCGGGCTTCCCCGACGTGCCGACCAGCGCCGACGGCAAGCTGCCAACCTACCAGGTCGCCACCTGGTATGGGCTGTGGGCGCCCAAGGGCACGCCCAGGGAGGTCGTCGAGAAGATGCAGGCCGAGATGCGCAAGGCGCTGACCTCGGACGAGCTGAAGGCGATGTGGAACGGCCTGGGCGCCGAGACGCCCAACCTCTACGGCGACGAGTTCGGCAAGTTCGTCGGCGCCGAAGTCAAGCGCTGGGCCGAAGTCGTCAAGACCTCGGGCGCCAAACTCGACTGAAAGCGGCCGCGCGCATGAACCCGAACCTGTACGCCGCCTTGCGCGGCGGCTTTCCGGCCGACCTCGATCAGGTCGCGATCGAGACCGCCGACACGCCGGTGCCGCTGTTCTACAGCTGGCGTGACCTTGAACGCGGCACCGCGATGCTGGCCAACCTGCTCGACTCGCTCGAGCTGCCGCCAGCCTCGCGCGTCGCCGTGCAGACCGAGAAGAGCGTCGAAGCCTTGATGCTCTACCTGGCGGTGCTGCGCGCCGGCCATGTCTATCTGCCGCTCAACACCGCCTACCAGGCCAGCG
>JAUYAJ010000573.1 GCA_030693565.1 Rubrivivax sp. | reverse complement strand
TGTAGACCGGAATGCGCGAGGTCAACTCGGCCGCCAGCTGCTGGAAGCTGCGGTCGTCGAGGATGGGGCTGGGCAACGGCATGCGCTACTCCAGGTAGAAGGGATAGACGAGGTTGTCGCGACGGCCGTCGCGCAGGTGCGTGTACTGGATCTGCACCAGCACCATCGCGGGGTCTTCGCCGGGCAGCACCTGAACCTGTTCGACGGCGATGCGCGGCTCCCAGCTGCGCAGCGCCTGCTCGATTTCGCGCTGCATCTGCGCCCGCGTCGCCGTCGTGTTGGGCTGCATCAGGAAGCGCCGCAGCCCGCAGCCGAAGGCCGGCCGCATCAGCCGCTCGCCCGGTTCGGTGTCGAGAATGATGGCGATTGACTGCCGGACTTTCTCGGGGCCGTCGGCACGCACCAGGGCGCCGCCGTCGTCGACCGCGACCGGCATCGCCAGCCCGGCACCGAAGAGCCTGCGCGCGAGGCTGTTCATACGAACTCCCCGGTCGTCGGCAGGTGTTTCTCGTGCGCCCACTGGCTGATGCGGCGCACCCGGTAGACCAGGCCGGAAACGAGGTCGATCGTGCCTTTGACGCTGCCATCGGCCTCGGCGCGCAGCAAGGTCTTGTCGCGCAGCACGTTGGACAGCGAGACGAGCGGCGCGTTGGAGTAGCGCTCCAGTTCGGGCTTGACAGTCGCTTTTGGAATGCCGGTGGTTTCGGAGATCGTGCCCGCCAGCGCATCGGCCAGTTCGGCCTGGATCGTGACGCCGTTCTTGCCCAGCAGTGCGAAGCTGCCGGCGTCAACGTCGACCGCCAGTTCGGCGTCGACATTGAGCTTGGGCGGGATCAGTGCCAGCTCGGCCTGCAGGCCGCCGTCGATGCTGAAGCTGGGCGGGATGCAAAAGCGCAGCGCGAGCAGGAACCACAGGTTGAACAGCAGCACGACGATGGGCAGGAACAGGTTGAGCACGAACATGGCGATGATGGTGATCAGCGGGATCGAGAAGAAGCAGATCGCCGCGCCGCCCATCACGCCGCCGGTCAGGCCCTTGCCGTCGGTCTTCGTGCTGAGCTGCTGCGGTTGCACGAAGCGCACCGGCGAGAACTGGCCGATCGGCCGCGCCATGCCCTGGGCCGCCAGCTCGGCCAGGTTGGGCATCTGGATCGTCACCGGCCGGTTGGCGGTGCCGATCAGGTCGAACTGGGTGGCCAGCCGGTAGGTCTCGGTCGGCGGGCTCCAGACCAGGGCGCCGCCGCAGTCGGGGGCGTCGGCGTTGAGGCCGGCGAATGGGCAGTCGCAGTCGTGCTGGCGGAACAGGCAGCGCATCTCGTAGCTGCTGCGGTCGTCGTAGCGCGGCTCGCCGCTGGCGGTTGTCTCGAAAGCCGAGGTCGGCACCACGCCGTAGTACAGCGCGCGGCCGTGCGCCGAGTGCGCCGCGTCCTTGGGG
>JAUYAJ010000572.1 GCA_030693565.1 Rubrivivax sp. | reverse complement strand
TGTAGACCGGGTTCAGCGAGGTCATCGGCTCCTTGAAGATGATCGCGATCTCTTTGGCGCGAATCTTTCGCATCTCCTCGTCCGAGGCCGGCACCAGTTCACGGCCCTGCCACAGCACCCGGCCGGCGACGATCCTGCCCGGCGGCATGTCGATCAGCTTGAGCACCGTCTTGGCGGTGACGCTCTTGCCGCAGCCCGATTCACCGACCACGCCGACGGTCTCGCCGGCGTCGATCGAGATGTCGACGCCGTCCACCGCGTGCAGCCAACCGTCGTCGGTCTTGAAATGGGTCTTCAGACCCTGGATCTCGAGCAAGGCCACTACAGGACTCTCCGCGGGTCGAGCGCGTCGCGCAGGCCGTCGCCGATGAAGTTGATGGTGAGCACGGTGACGAAGATCGCCAGCCCGGGGAACAGCGCCCAGTGCATCGCGATGTCCATGTAGTCGCGCCCGTCGTAGAGGATGCGGCCCCAGGTCGGGATGTCGGGCGGGAACCCGAGGCCCAGGAAGGACAGCGTGCTCTCGGCAATGATGGCGGCGGCGACGTCGATGGTGGCGGCCACGATCACCGGCCCCAGGCTGTTGGGCAGGATGTGGCGCACCACCTGGCGTGTGGTGCTGGCACCGAGCGCACGCGCGGCTTCGACGAATTCCTTTTCACGCAGGCTGAAGAACTGGGCCCGCACCAGGCGCGCCACCGGCATCCAGCTCAGGCCGCCGATCACCACCACGATGAGCAGGAAGATGCCGACCTCGGGCCCGAACACCGCCTTCAGCGGGTCGCGGAAGAAGAAGATCAGCAGCAGCAGCGTGGGCAGCTGCGGCAGGCTCAGGAAGAGGTCGGTCAGCCACATCAGCGCGGCGTCGATCCAGCCGCGCGAGATGCCCGCGATGGCGCCGATGATGACGCCGATCAGGATGCCGGTGAGCATCGCCGCCAGGCCGACCGCCAGCGAGATGCGGCCGCCGTAGAGCATGCGCGCGAGCAGGTCGCGCCCGAGGTCGTCGGTGCCCATCAGGTGGTTCGCGCCCGGACCCTTCATGCGCTGCTGGAAGTCGATGTCGTTGATGCCGACCTTGTAGAACAGCGGGCCGAGCACGACGAGCAGCGACAGCAGCGCCAGCAGCCACAGGCTGTAATAGGCCAGGCGGTGGCGCTTGAAGCGCCGCCAGGCCTCGGCCCAGAGCGAGACGCTGGCCAGCGGCCGCGCGCCGGGTGCGGCGTCAGCGGTAGCTGATGCGGGGGTCGAGCCAGCCATAGAGGATGTCGGCAATCAGGTTGAAGAGGATCACGAGGCCGGCAAACACGAAGGTCACGGCCATGATCACCGGTGTGTCGTTGCGCTGGATGCTGTCGATGAGCAGCGAGCCGATGCCGGGGACGCGGAAGATCTGCTCGGTGACGATGGCGCCGCCGAACACGCCGGGCATCTGCAGCGCGACCAGCGTCACCACCGGGATCAGCGCGTTGCGCACCACATGCTTGACGATGACGATGCGCTCCTTGAGCCCCTTGCTGCGCGCGGTGGTCACGTAGTCGAGGCGGACGACGTCGAGCACGCTGCTGCGCACGTAGCGCATCCAGCTCGCGGCCTGGAACAGGCCCAGCACCATGATCGGCATGATGCTCTGCTTGAACTGCGCCACCCACCAGGCCCAGCCGGTGGCCGCGACCTCGCTCTGGAAGACGAAGGGCAGCCAGTCGAGGTAGATCGAGAAGAACAGGATGAACAGCAGCCCGGTGAAGAAGGTCGGCAGCGAGAAGCCGATGAAGGACAGCGTGCTGGCGATGCGGTCGAACCACGAATAGGGCCTGACCGCGGCGAGCACGCCGACCGGCAGCGCGATCAGCAGCGCCACCAGCTGCGACATCCCGATCACCGCGATCGTCACCGGCAGCCGCTGCAGGATCAGCTGATCGACGTCGATCCGGCTGATGAACGAGAAGCCCCAGTCACCCTTGAGCATGCTGCCCAGCCAGTGCAGGTAGCGCTGCCAGACCGGGTCGTCCAGGCCGAGCTGGGCGCGCAGCGCCATCCGCACTTCGGGCGGGATGTTGGGGTTGGTGGCGAGTTCCTCGAAGGGATCGCCCGGAGCGAGCGCGAGCACCGTGAACAGCACGACGCTGATGCCCAGCAGGCTGGGCAGCGCGAGCAACAGGCGGCGCAGGATATAGGTGCCCAAGAGTGGCCTGTGCGAAGCGGAAGGGGAAACAGACGTGCCTGACCCCCGGGCCGCAGTTCAGTCTGCGTTTCGGGGGCCGGGCGGCGGGGTCGTGCGCTCAGGCTTCCTTGAACCAGTGCGGCAGGGCCCACATGTCATTGTCCCAGCCCGACAGCGGCGCGGCGAGCTTGGTGCCGGCGGCCGACACGCGCGGCCTGAACACCACCGGGATGATGTAGTTGTCGGCGATCAGCAGGTCGTTCATGCGGATGAAGAAGGCAGCGCGCTTGACCGGGTCGAGCTCGGACTGGGCCGCCAGGTGGGCCTTGTCGTACTCCTCGCTCTTCCAGCGCGTGTTGTTGCGCTTGGCCCACTTGTTGTCCTTCTGCGCCATCTCCCAGGTGCAGAACTGTTCCATGAACAGCTGCGGGTCAGGCTGGGTCATGGTCGTGGTGTACATCTGGATGTCGG
>JAUYAJ010000443.1 GCA_030693565.1 Rubrivivax sp. | reverse complement strand
GCCAGCACGACGCCGGCGCCGGCCTTGGCCAGCGTGCGGGCGAACTGCGCGCCCAATCCGCTGGACGCGCCGGTGATCATCGCAACACGCCCCGACAGATCGATTTGATAGCTCATGACAGTGTCCTCCTCGGGTCTTCAGGTCACGATATCACGCGCTCGCCAGCAGGCGGCGCCGCTGGTGACGGCCTGGGCAAGCCTGCGTTGACACGAATAGCACGTTCGTTCGATTTTCGACCCTCGCCGCATAGAATCCGGCGCGCCAGCCCGCATCCACGGAGAACCCCATGAGCCCGCAAGAGATCCTCACGCAACACGGCCCGCGCGAGTCCATGGACTACGACGTCGTGGTGGTCGGCGCCGGCCCGGGCGGGCTGGCGACGGCGATCCGGCTCAAGCAGCTCGCGGCCGAAAAGGGCGCCGAGCTGTCGGTGGTGGTGCTGGAAAAGGGCTCGGAGCCCGGCGCCCACATCCTGTCGGGCGCGGTGATGGACCCGCGCGCGCTCAGCGAGCTGCTGCCCGACTGGAAAGAGCGCGGCGCGCCGCTGCACCAGCCGGTGACCGCCGACGAAGTGCTGTTCCTCACCGAAACCGGCGCCCGCGCCACGCCGCAGTGGCTGATCCCGAACTGCCTGCACAACCACGGCAACCACGTCATCAGCCTGGGCGCGGTCAGCAAGTGGCTGGGCGAGCAGGCCGAGGCCTTAGGCGTCGAGATCTTCCCCGGCTTCACCGCTGCCGAAGTGCTGTACGGCGACGCCGGCGCGGTGCGCGGTGTCGCCACCGGCAACCTGGGTGTCGGCAAGGACGGCATGCCCCACGCCGGCTTCCAGCTCGGCATGGAATTGCTGGGCAAGTACACCGTGTTCGCCGAAGGCGCGCGCGGCCACCTGGGCAAGCAGTTGATCGCGCGCTTCAAGCTCGACGAAGGCCGCGACCCGCAAAGCTACGCGCTCGGCGTCAAGGAACTGTGGGAGATTGATCCGGCGAAGGCCAAGCCTGGCCTGGTGGTCCATACCGCGGGCTGGCCGATGGACGACAGCACCTACGGCGGCGGCTTCCTGTACCACGGCGAGGGCAACCAGGTGACGCTGGGCTTCGTCACCGGCCTGGACTACCGCAACCCCTGGCTGAGCCCGTTCGAGGAGATGCAGCGCTGGAAGACGCACCCGGCGATCCGCGCCCACCTCGAAGGCGGCAAGCGCATCGGCTATGGCGCCCGCGCCATCACCGCCGGCGGCCTGCTCAGCCTGCCCAAGCTGGTGTTCCCCGGCGGTGCGCTGGTCGGCTGCGAAGCCGGCACGCTGAACGCGTCGCGCATCAAAGGCAGCCACGCCGCCATCAAGACCGGCATGCTGGCCGCCGAAGCGGCTTTCGCCGCGCTGCAGGCCGGCCGCGCCGGCGACGAGCTGACCGCCTACCCCGAGGCCTTCGCCGGCAGCTGGCTGCACGACGAGCTCAATGCCAGCCGCAACTTCAAGCAGTGGTTCAAGAAGGGCAACCGGATCGGCACGCTGATGACGGGCATCGAGCAGTGGTTGCTGCCCAAGCTCGGCGTCAAAGCGCCGCCGTGGACGCTGCACCGCAGCGAGCCCGACCATGCACGGCTGCTGCCGGCGGCGCAGTGCACGCCGATCGCCTACCCCAAGCCCGACGGCAAACTCACCTTCGACCGCCTGAGCTCGGTGTTCATCAGCAACACCAACCACGAAGAGAACCAGCCCGCCCACCTGACGCTGAAGGACGCGGCGGTGCCGGTGCAGACCAACCTGGCGCTGTACGCCGGGCCCGAGAGCCGCTACTGCCCGGCTGGCGTGTACGAGTTCGTCAAGGACGACGGCGGCGCCGACCGGCTGCAGATCAACGCCCAGAACTGCGTGCACTGCAAGCCCTGCGACATCAAGGACCCGACACAGAACATCGTCTGGGTCACGCCCGAAGGCGGCGGCGG
>JAUYAJ010000440.1 GCA_030693565.1 Rubrivivax sp. | reverse complement strand
ACCAGCAGCACCAGGTTGAACGCCAGCGCGATGCTGGAGAACACGCCAAACAGCATGTAGTAAGCGCACATGAACAGCACGATCACGACGAAGCCCCAGATCACGCTGTTGAAGCCTTTGGCAATGTTCTCGGCGCCCAGGCTGGGCCCGATGGTGCGCTCTTCAATGATTTCCATCGGCGCGGCCAGCGAGCCGGCGCGCAGCAGCAGCGACTGGTCGGCCGCTTCTGTCGTCGTCATGCGGCCCGAGATCTGCACCCGGCCGCCGCCGATCTCGCTGCGGATCACCGGCGCGGTGACCACCTCGCCCTTGCCCTTTTCGAACAGCAGGATCGCCATGCGCTTGCCGACGTTCTCGCGCGTGATGTCGCGGAAGATGCGCGAGCCCTTGGCGTCCAGCGTCAGGTTGACGGTGGGTTCCTGGGTCTGGCTGTCGAAGCCGGGCTGGGCGTCGGTGAGGTTCTCGCCGGTCAGGATGACCTGGCGCAACACGATGATGGCCTGGCCGCCGCGCTCGACGAAGCGCTCGCTGCCAAACGGCACCGGGCCGCTGCCGCGCTCGGCGTCGCGGGCCTCGGTGGTCTCGTTGACCATGCGGATCTCGAGCGTGGCGGTGCGGCCGATGATGTCCTTGGCCTTGGCCGTGTCCTGCACGCCGGGCAACTGGACGACGACACGGTCGGCGCCTTGCTGCTGGATCACCGGCTCGGAGACGCCGAGTTCGTTGACGCGGTTCTGCAGCGTGATGATGTTCTGCCGCAGCGCCTGGTCCTGCACCAGTTTGGCCGCTTCGGGCTTGAGCGCGCCGCTGAGCTTGACGTCGCCGCCGTCGGCGAACTGCTGCCAGACGAGGTCGGGGAACTGGTCGCCCAGCGCCGCCAGCGCGGTCGTCGCCACCGCGGCGTCACGGAAGCGCACCTCGACGCTGTTGCCGTCGCGGCTGACGCCGGCGTGGCGGATGTTCTTGTCGCGCAGCAGCGTGCGGATGTCGCCGGTCAGCGATTCGGCCTTCTTGGTCAGCGCCGACTTCATGTCGACCTGCATCAGGAAGTGCACGCCGCCGCGCAAGTCCAGCCCCAGGTACATCGGCAGCGCACGCACGCGCGCCATCCACTCGGGCGTGCGCGCCAGCAGGTTCAGCGCCACGATGTAGCTCGGGTTCGTCGGATCCGGGTTCAGCGCCGCCGAGATCGCGTCCTTGGCCTTGATCTGGGTGTCGGTGTCGCCAAAGCGTGCCTTCACCGAGTGGCCTTCGAACTGGACGAAGTCGGCTTTCAGGTTGGCCGCGTCAAGCGCCTTGCGCACGCGATCGACCATCGCGGCGTCGAGCTTGACCGTGGCCTTGGCGCTGGAAACCTGCACCGCCGGTGCTTCGCCGTACAGATTGGGCACTGTGTAGAGCAGGCCGATCAGCAGCGCGACGGCGAGCATCGCGTACTTCCACCAGGGGTAGCGGTTCATGAGGGGGCTTTCCGGGACGACGCGGGCGCTGCAATGGCCGCGCCGCGCCCGCAAAGGGCGCCGACGCGGTGGGCGACGGACTTACTTGTAGCTGCCCTTGGGCAGCACTTGGACGACGGCGCCGCGCTGCACCTGCAACTCGACGCCATTGGCCACCTCGACGTGCAGCAGCGAGTCGCCGAGCTTGGCGACGCGGCCGAGCACGCCGCCGGAGATGACGACCTCGTCACCCTTGGCCAAGGCCTCGATCATGGCCTTGTGTTCTTTCTGCTTCTTCATCTGCGGGCGAATCATGATGAAGTACAGCACCACGAACATCAGCACCAGCGGCAGCAGGCTGAACAATGTGGACTCGGTGCCACCGGTCGCGGCGGCGGGGGCGGTCTGGGCAAAGGCTTGGGAGATGAACACGGGGGTGCTTCCTTGTGGCTGGCAGGGATTCTGGGCGAACCGCGTATTTTAGGGGGCTGGCGCGCGAAGCCCTCGCAGGCCTGGGGTTCGACCCGGCAGGCTCAGCGCCACCAGCGCCAGCAACTGGAACAAAAAGGCCACGCGCGGCGCATCGAGCAGGCTGTCGAACAAGCCGACGACGAGGAAGCCGACGAGGGCCGCGGCCAGGGCCGGCGCCAGCGCATGGTCGCGCGCGCGCCCCACCACCACCCGCCACAGCGCCGCCGCCAGCAGCGCCGACGACAGCAGCAGGCCGATCCAGCCTTGTTCGAAAAGCACGTGCAGGCCGATGTTCTTCATGTGCCAGGGCAGGTGGTGGCGGTCGCTGGAGAAGAACCAGCGCGCCATGCCGTCGTCGAAGTTGCCGTTGACCAGCAACTCGCGGCCATTGGCGTCGGTGGCGCGCAGATTGTCGAGTTCTACAGACTGCCCCGCCGACGCCACCGCCACCGAAAAGACGAGCAGGCGCGGGGCCCAGGCATCGCCCCGGCCCAGTCCGCCGCCGGGCAGCTGAACCTGCAGCGCCTGCCACTGCGCGGGATCGGCCTTGACGGCCACCGCGGCCTCGCGGCATTCGAGCTCGTAGATCAAATGCTTCTGGCAGATCTCGACATGCAGGCTGGCCGCTTCGGCGGCCCGGGCCTCGACGCGAAAGCTCACCGGCCCGCTGAAGGCGTCGACACGCTGCGAAACCCGGAACATTTCGCCGCGGCCTTGCGAATGTTTGCCCGCAGCCAGCACCAGATGGCGCTGATCGCCGACGTCGCGCAGCCGGTAGTCACCGCTCTGATCAACAGCCTGGCCCGACAGGAAGTGGTTCGCCGGATAGCGCCCCGTGCCTTTGCCGAAAGCCCAGGCCAGCGGGTCTTCGAGCAGCGACAGCGCGCGCTCCCAGTGCTGGACCCGGCCGTCGATGTCGCGGGCACCAGTGGCAAAGCGGTCGGCCATGTAGGCGCCGCCGAACAAGACCGCGACCAGGATGGTGACGACCGCCATGCCGCCCACCGCGCCGGCCTGCCAGCGCGGCGA
>JAUYAJ010000439.1 GCA_030693565.1 Rubrivivax sp. | reverse complement strand
CTGAAATGAGGACGACGCGCCTGGCCTTCAGACGCCGCAAGCCCCAGCCGGCCGACGCCCCGGCAGCCGCCCCTTCGGCCGACGCATTGCTGGCGCTGCAGAAGGACAACATCGCCCAGCTGGCCGAGATCTCGCGCAACTCGCAGACCACCTTCATGGCGCTGATCCTGGCCTGCGTCTATTCCTACCTGACGATCGCCACCACCACCGACGCCGCGCTGCTGTCGAACTCGAACGCTACGCCGCTGCCCATCATCCAGGTCAACGTGCCCATCGTCTGGTTCTACTACTTCGCGCCCGTCATCCTGACGGTGCTCTTCATCTACTTCCACCTCTACCTCGAACGCTTCTGGCGCTGCGTGGCGCGACTGCCGCTGCGCCACCCCGACGGCCGCGGCCTCGATGACTATGTCTATCCCTGGCTGATCTCCTGTGCCTTCATCCGCGGCGAGATCCGCCAGCTGTCGGCGGCGCACCGGATGTCAGTGCGGCTTGAGGCCTGGCTCAGCCTGCTGCTGGGCTGGGGGCTGGTGCCCATCGTGCTGCTCTTTTACTGGGGCCGCTACGTCGCCGCGCACGACCGCTGGGGCACGCTGCTGCATGTGGCACTGGTGCTGCTCAGCGCCGGCTTCGCGCTGCGTTATCTGTTCACGGCGCGCAACGCGCTGCGCCAGATGGGCTTGAACGCCCAGGCCGTTGCCGACGGCGACGGGATCGCAGCGCCGCGTTTGCGGCTGCGGCGGCGCCAGGCGATGATCCTCGTCGCCGCGATGTCGCTGCTGGCTGGGGCGCTGGTCTACCAGTCACTGGCCGCAGCCGGCAGCCTGAGCGCCGACGACTGCGAGGGCGTTGGTGCTGACAGCGGTTGCGCGTTCTACCAGCCAGGCCGTTCGCTCTGGCAGGCGCTGGGCATCGAGCCCTACTCCGAGGTGCGCGAAAACCGCTTTGTGGCCAAACCGGCCGACTGGCAGCAACTGCAGGCCGACCCGGCGCGGCTGCGCAACTACCTCGACGGCCAGCGCGCGTTGGTGCTCATCGGTCGCGACCTGCGCGGCATGAATGCACGCGAAGCCTTCATGCCTGGCAGCCGGCTGAGCGCCGGCAACCTGGACTTCGCCGACCTGCGCCATGCCGTGCTGACGGCGTCGCGCCTGGAGGGCCTGAGCCTGCGCGGCGCCCGGCTGACCGATGCCGAACTGCAGCATGCGGTGATCGTCGACAGCCAGTTCGACGACGTCTTGGCCGAGGCAGCGCGCTTTGGTGGTGTCAGCTTTGCCGCATCGGCCTCGGGTGGACGCACCCGGCTCAGCGGCGACTTCAGCGGCGCCTCGTTCGAAGGCGCGCGCGGCGACGGCCTGCGCTTTCACACCCGCGACGGCGTGCGCAACGCCACCAGCCTGCGCGAGGCGGTGCTGAGCCGGGTCAACTTCCGCTGGGCGAGTTTCCAGCGCGTCGACCTCGGCGGTGCCCGCATCGGCGAGGCCACGCTGACCCACAGCCAGTTCATCGACACCGACTTCAGCGGTGCCACCTTGCGCCACAGCTTTTTCAACTTCTCGGTCTTCACGCGCAGCCGCTTCATCGCCACCGACCTCGACGACACCTTGTTCATCGAAGCCCGCTTCGTCGACACCGAGATCGGCGCCAGCCCGCGGGCCGGTGATGCGGGCGCGGGCGCGGCGTCGCGCAAGCGCATCAGCGGCTTTCAGGCGGTGATGGCCGAATTCGACGCCAAGAGCCAGCTGCGCGACCTGCATTTCGAACGTGCCGAACTGCGCGGTGCGCGTTTCGAAGGCACGCGCTTGCACAACCTCTTGTTCACCCACAGCGACCTCTCGGGCGCCAGCTTCGCCGGCGTCGACTTGTCGAGCGTCGAGTTCCAGGCCGTCGATCTCAGCGGCGCCGATCTGTCGGCAGCGTTGCGCTTGGCGCCGCGGCAGCTTGAGCAGGCCTGCGGCAACGACAGCACCCGGCTGCCAGCCGGGCTGAGCCTGGCGCCGTGCCGGGTGGCGCAGCGGTGAATCGTCAGCGCTGCGCGCTGGCGGCGCTGGGCTGGCTGCTCGCCAGCGCCGCCGCGCTGGCCGACTGCGCGGCCACCCACCCGCGGGCTCGCGTGACCGAAGCGCTGGCGCAGCCGCGCTACGCCAGTTGCGATGCAGTGCGCCAGGACTATGCCGAGCAGATCGCCGACCAGGTGCGCTTGCTGGGTGTGCTGCGGCCGGCCTACCAGCGCAAGCTTGAGCGCGGTGCGGCTGCCAGCGCTGCCGTCGATACCCGGCTGCGCCAGTACGACGACAGCAGTCGCCGGCTGCACGAGCAGGCCAAGGCCTGGTCGCGGCTGCGGCTGGCGGCCGAAGCGGCCTCGATGCCCACCGGCAGCAGCGCCGCAGCGCGCCAACGGCTCAAGGACAGTCGCGCGCTCGGCCAGGCCTTGAACGACCGCATCACCTCGGCCGTCGACACCTTGCTGGCCGACGAGACGACGGCCTATTGCAAGCTCGACTTCGGCTTTCGCGTCGGCAATGGCTTGCAGACCCTGCTGGCCGACTGCCTGAAGGGCGATTGACCCCGGTTCAGGCCGCCGGCGGCGGGCCGGGCGGCTCCGGCGGGTGTTCGGTGAGCAAGCCGTCGTCGCTCATCCAGGCGTCGAGCAAGGTCCAGCCCACAGCGAGCAGCACCGGGCCGACGAAGATGCCCACCAGCCCGAAGGCCAGCAGGCCGCCGATGACGCCAGAGAAGATCAGCAGCAGCGGCAGGTCGGCGCCCCTGCGGATGAGGATAGGGCGCAGCACGTTGTCCAAGGTGCCGACGATGCCCGACCACACCAGCAGCAGCACGCCCCAGGCGGTCTGGTCGCCCCAGAACATCCACAGCGCCGCCGGCACCAGCACCGGCAAGGCGCCGATCTGGGCGATGCAAAGGATGAACATCAGCGCCGTCAGCAAGCCGGCGAAGGGCACGCCGGCGGCCCACAGGCCGAGGCCGCCCAGCACGGCCTGCACCAGCGCGGTGACGCCCACGCCCATGGCGACGCCGCGGATTGCGTTGCCGGCCAGCTGCACCGCGCCTTCGCCCTGGGCGCCGGCGACCCGGCGTGCGAAGCGCTTGGCGATCGCCGCCGCCTCTTCGCCATGGGCGTACATCACCGCGGCAATGATCACCGTCAGCAGGAACTGCAGCAGCAAGACGCCAAGGCCGCCGACTTCGGCGACGAACCACTTGGTCACGCTGCCGGCGTAAGGCGCCAGCTTGGCCAGCAAAGCCTGCGGGCCGGCGGCGATCACCTGTTGCCAGGCGTCGACGATGCTGGCGCCGACATAAGGCAGCCCGGCCAGCCAGGCCGGTGGCAGCGCCGCCGGCCGGTAGGTGGTGACGGCGGTGGCGGCGCCCACGATGCGGTCGACGTTGCCGACCAGGGTGAGGATGGCCGCCGTCAGTGGCGCCACGAAGAGCAGCAGCAAGGCCAGCGTCATCACCACCACCGCCAGCGAGCGCCGGCCCCAGAGCCGGTCCTGCACGCGGCGCATCAGTGGCCAGCTGGCGACCACCACCATCGCTGCCCAGATCGCCGGCCCGAGGAAGGGCCGCAGAATCCACAGCGAGACGCCGATCAGCACGCCGATGCAGAGCACGGCGAAGGTGGTGCGCGCCAGATCGCGCCCTGCTGGCTGGCGGGCCTCGCTCATCAGCGCGGCTTGTCCAGATAGGGCTCGACCGCCAGCGCCTCGATGCGGTAGCCGCTGGTGCCCATGGCGGTGTCGGTGCGCAGCGCGCTGACGGTGCCGCTGATCCACACCGGGTCCATCGAACGAACGCCTTTGGCCGGCGTCTTCATCAGCACATGGATGATCTGGTTGGCCGGCGGCGGCGGCGTGTGAATGCAGGCGCCGAAGTAAGGCACGAGCAGGAATTCCTTGAGGCTGTCCTTGTTTTCCTCCAGCGGCACGACAAAGCCGGGGATGCGCACCGCCTGGCCGCCCAGCGCCGGGTTGGTCGGTGCGGCGTCCCAGATCTCGCGCACGCGCTTCATCATCTCCTGGGCCCGCGGGTCGGCGTCGGACAGCGCCGCCAGTTCCTGCGGCTTGAAGTCTTTCATCGGGTCCCAGCCCGGCGGTACCAGCGCGTCCCAGGTGATGGTGCGGAAGGGGGCGGCGGCAGCGCCTTTGGCGGCCGGCTTGGGCGCCGGCTGCGCCAGCGCGGCGCCGGCCAGGCTGGCGGCAGCGAACAGCGCGAGCAGGATGCGGACCGAGGTCATCGATGGACTTTCAAGCGGGAGGGGACAGGCCGTCGGCCAGCGACAGCCGGTAGGCACGGATGCCGGGCACCAGGCTGGCGAGCATACCTGCGAGCAGCACGGCAGCGAACAAGTAGGCCATGGTGGCGGTGGGTGCGGCCAGCTGCAGCGTGACGCCGAACTGCTGCTGCAGCCAAGGCCCGGCGGCGGCCGCCAGCAGCGCCGCCAGCGCGGCGCCGAGCACGGCGCCGGCGCCGGTCACGAGCGCGCCTTCGGTGGCCAGCAGCCACAGGATGTGGCGTGGCCCGGCGCCCACCGCGCGCAGCACCGCCAGTTCACGGCGGCGCTCGTTGAGCCCGGCCAGCACCACCGCCACCAGGCCGGCCAGGCTGACGATGGCGACCAGCCCCGACAGCGCCAGCAGCGCACCCTCGCCGACACCAACCACCTCCCACAGCGTGTCCAGGGTGACGCCGGGCAGCACCGCCATCAGCGGCTCGGCGGCGTAATCGCTGACATGGCGCTGGACAGCGAACACCGCGGCCCGGGTCTTCAGGCCCACCAGGGCGGCGGTCGCGCGCTTGGGTTCGAGGTCGAACTTGCGCGCCTGCTCGGGCGCGATGCGCAGCCCGGGCAGCGGCGCGCCGGCGGCCCAGTCGAGGTGGATGGCCTCGATCGCCTGCAGGCTGACATGCAGCGTGCGGTCGACCGGCGTGCCGGTGCGCGCCAGCACGCCAACCACCGTGAAGGGCTTGTCGGCATGTTCGCTCGACAAGGCGCCGCCGGGGCCGGCCTGCAGCCCGTGGCTGAGCGTCAGCTGCTGGCCCAGGCCATAGCGCTGCGCCTGCGCCACTTCGGCGCCGATGACGATCTCGAACAAGCCGTCCACGGTGCCGGCGAAAGCCCGGCCCTGAGCCAGCGCGAGCGGCTGGCTGTCGCCATGGCGAAAGCGTTCGAAGTAGGCCGGCGTTGTGCCCAGCACCGGGTGGCCGCGGTGCGAGTCGCCCAGCGTCAGCGGCACGACCCAGGCCACCGCGCGGTGCTCGGCCAGCGCCTGCAGGCTGGCGATGCTGACCGTGTGGGTGACGCCGCCGATGCGGAACACCGCGTAGAGCAGCAGCGAGACCGGCGCGCCGCGGGCGCCGACGATGAGGTCGGTGCCGCTGACGGCCTGCGAGAAGCTGGCGCGGATGTCGGTGCGCATGCGCTCAAGCGTCAGCAGCAGCAAGGTGGCGAGCGCGATCGACAGCATCACCAGCACCAGGGTGCCGCGCCGGTGCCAGGCGCTGTGCGCGGCAATGGCCAGCAAATGCTTCATGCTGGCAGCGCCTGGTTCGGCGCCCGGTTCAGCGCCGGCAGCGCCAGCTGGCGCTCGAAACGCCCGGCCAGGCGTTCGTCGTGGCTGACGAAGACCAGGGTGCTGCCGGCGCCGCGGCAGGCGCCGAGCAGCAAGTCCATGAAGCTGTCGCGCAAGGCGGCGTCGAGCGCCGAACTGGGCTCGTCGGCGATCACCAGCGGCGGGCTGCCGATCAGCGCGCGCGCCGCCGCCACGCGCTGCTGCTGGC
>JAUYAJ010000434.1 GCA_030693565.1 Rubrivivax sp. | reverse complement strand
TCGCCATGGGCAAGGCGCTGGGCCTGACGGTGGTGGCCGAAGGCGTCGAGACCTTGGCGCAGGAGGACTTTCTGCGAGCGCTCGATTGCGACCAGACCCAGGGCTACTACTTCAGCCGCCCGCTGCCGCAGGCCCAGCTGGCCCAATTGCTGGCGCGCAGCGCCAGCGCGGCGCCGCTGGTAGGCGCCGCCTAGGAGTGTGGGCGGCAGAAGGCGCGGGCGTCGCCTTCTGCCGCCCGCACTCCTAGCCGGACAGGCCCCGGATCGCGGGGTTGACCGCCGGCGCCGGCGGCCGGACCATGGGCGCATGGACACCCCGAACACCCCCAAGCAGGCCACCGACGACTACGCCGACTACTTGCGCATGCACAAGTTGCTCGAGCTGAAGGAGCAGATGGCCCAGCTCCACGCCAATCTGGAAACGCTGCGCCTGCTGCTCAAGCTGGGCGTCGGCCGCCCCTGAAGGCGAGCCGGGCGCGGATTCAAGGCCGCGGCTGGAACTCCGGCACCCCGAACTGCCAGAGGAAGAACGACCACATGTCGGTGGTGCGCTCTTGCAACTGGGCGCGCGAACTGCCCTGGCCGTGGCCGCTGTCGTATTCCAGCCGCTGCAGCACCGGCCGCCCCGAGCCCGTGGCCAGGCTCAGCCGGGCCGCCGTCTTCAGCGACTGCGACACCGGCACCCGGATGTCGTTGACGCCGTGCACGAACATCACGCCCGGGTACTTCGTGCCTGGCACGATGTGCTCGTAGGTGCTCATCGCCAGCAGCGCGCGGAACTCGTCCTCTTTCTTCACGGTGCCGAACTCGGGCACGTTGGCCACGCCGTTGGCGCTGAACTCGAAGCGCAGGCTGTCGAAGGTGCCCACTGCGGGCACCGCAGCGGCGAACAGGTCGGGCCGCTCGGTGATGGCACGGCCGACGAAGATGCCGCCGGCGCTGCCGCCGTAGATGCCCACACGCAACTTGGCGGTGTAGCCGTTGGCGATCAGCCACTCGGTGGCGGCGATGGCGTCTTTCCAGGTGTTGGGCTTGGTGGCCTTGCGACCGGCCAGATGCCATTCCTCGCCATAGGCGCCGCCGCCGCGCACATGGGCGATGGCGAAGACGCCGCCGCGTTCGATCCAGGCATAGATGCGCGGGTTGAAGAAGGGGTCTTCGCTGACGCCGTAAGCGCCATAGCCGTAGACGACGGTGGGCAGGCTGCCGTCGAGCTTGGCGTCGCGCCGCGCCAGCACCGACAGCGGCACCATCACGCCGTCATGGCTGCGCACCTGGACTTCGCGGGCGACGATGTCGCTCGGGGCGTCGTAGGCGCCAGGGCCGACCAGCGGCAGCGGCGTCGCCTTCAGGCTGGCGCCGTCGACCAGCCAGGGTTTGGTCGCATGGGTCCAGCCGCCCAGCGACAGCAGCAGGTCGCTGCGCCGGGCTGAGGCGCCGGTGATTTCAACACTGCCCTCGAAGGGCAGGGCCACGCGCTGCGGCTTGGCGTCGCCGGTATAAGGCAGCTGCCACAGCGACTGGGTGGCGCCGTCGCGGCGCACCACGTAAAGCGCGTCGCGGCTGCCGGCCATGCCGGTGATGACGCTGTCGCTGGCCGGAATCACCGTCACGGCACGCGCCAGGTCGGTCTGGCCAGCGGCCAGCCGCAGTACCTGGAAGCGCGGCGCGTTCTTGCTGCTGCGCAGGTAAAGGTCGCCGCCCGGCGCGACGTCGACGCTGGCGATGCGGTCGTCGACGCTGGCGATCTGCGTCCAGCGTGCCTTGCCCTGGACGGCGTCGGCCAGATCGGCGGTGTAGACCAGCAAGTGGCGCTCGACACCCAGGTAGACCCGGTTCAGCACCCGCTGGGTGCCGGGAATCTGGCTGATGTGGCCGGCGGCGAAGCCCGGCAGCTTGAGCTCGGGCGTGCGGCTGACGCTGAACACCGGGTGGTCGGTGGCGCCCTCGCTCAGCGCGCGGAAGTGCACCGTGCGGTCGCCGAATTTCTCGGCCTGCGACATCGTCTCGTAGCCTGCACGCAGGCGGCTGAAGAAGAAGCCGCTGCCGTCCTCGAGCCAGCTGACGCCGGCGTAGCGGATGCGGTCGACCGGTTCGATCACCGGCTTGCCGCTGGCCAGGTCGACGACGTGCAGGACGCCGATCTCGCCGCCGCCGACCTGCACCGAATAGGCGATGCGGCGGCCGTCGGGCGAGGGGCTGAAGTCCATCAGCGCGTGGGTCTTTCCGGTCTGCTTGCTGATCACTTCGGGGTCGAAGATCAGCTGGTCGGCGGCTTGCGGGCTGTCGCGGTAGACCAGCCGGAACTGGTTGTCGCCGGGGTCGCGGCGCTGGAAGAACAGGCGCCCGTTGCCGGCGCGCACGGCGTCGATGGCCAGGCCGGCGGCGCGCGATTCGATGTCCTTGATGCGTGCCAGCAGCGTTGCGCGGCCGGGGATGCGGGCCATGATCGCCGTCGTCGCGTCGGCCTGAGCCCGCATCCAGGCGGCCACAGCCGGCGCCTGCGGGTCTTCCATGAAGCGGTAGGGGTCGTCGATCTTCTGGCCCCAGAAGGTCTCGGTGACGGGCTGCGGGGGCGGCGGCGGCGGCAGTTTGACGCCGCCGAACTCGGCAGCGGCCAGTGGCAGGCTCAGCAGCAAGGCCGAGGCGGCCAGGCACAGGCGGGTGGATGACAGGCGCATGGCGGCAGGCGGTGGTGGTCGAGGCGCCATCGTAGTCCAGCGCCACCAGCCCCCGGAATGCGGTGGGATGAGCTGCGAGGCGCGGGTTTCACGCGTATCTCGCTATCCCCCTCGTCAACCTGCTGGAGACGCCTTGAACTCACTCACCGACACGAGCCTGCTGCGGCGCGCCGAGCGCCTGCTGGGCAGCGCCGCCGCCGCCACGCTGGGCCTGGTGCCGCTCAGCGCCAGCGCCACCGGCACCGCCGACCTCGTCGTCCAGGGTTCGGGCGCCTACTTCTACAACGGCTCGGGCTATTTCGCTGACTGGCGCGGGCGGCCCGACGGCAGCCCGGTCAACGAAGTCAACGCCGACGGCTCGGCCAAGCTCTATGGCAGCGTGGCGGGCAGCGCGCAGCAGTTCGTCGATCACAACTGCGAGCAGGATCGTGGCTGCAGCTGGTACCCCGACCGCGGGGTCGTCCTCGCCTGGTGGGGCACGCTGCGCGCGCCGGCGCAGGAAGGCGACCGGCTGGCGCTGCACTACGACCTCAGCGTCCAGATGCCCGACGTCGGCGGCAGCTGGTCGCTGGCGGCCGGCATCTCGGCCTGGGATTTCGGCCAGAGCAACAGCATTGCTTGGCGGCCGATCGACGAAGAGCAACTCGGCGCCGGCACGCATCAGCTCAGCGGCACCGTGTACAGCCGGACCGTCGAGAGCTGGGACATCCAGGCCGGGTCACCGCTGATCTACTGGCAGGTGGCGGTGGCTGCCAGCGCCGGCTGGCCGTGGGGCGAGCGCTACTGGTCGGACCACTACGGCAGCTGGGTGACGCCGTTTCGCGGCGTCAGCCTGACCGTGCCCAACCAGTCGATCGACGTCACCTTTCTGACCAGCCCTGTGCCCGAGCCAGCCAGCCACGGGGTCTGGCTGGCCGGTTTGACTGGCTTGTGGATACTGCGGCGCACCAAGGCGCGCGAATAGTCGCCGCCGCGCCGCGCCTGCTGCTGGCGCTGCCGCAGTCGCTGTTCGACCGTGGCAGCGGCGCCGCGGTGTCGATGCGCCACCTGGCGTGCCAGCTCGCCAGCCAGGGCTGGACGGTGCAGATGCTGTGCACCAGCGCCACCGAGTCGGGCGCGCCCGGGCTGCCGCTGGCCGACGAAGACCTGGCCGGCGCCGCGCTGGAACTGATCCGCCTGCCCGACGGCAGCGCGCGCGACTGGGCTCAGCATGACGGCGGCGCTTTCGAGCGCCGGGCGCTGGCGCTGCTGGACAGTTTTCGCCCCGACCTGCTGCTGAGCTTTGGCGCCGACGCGCTCGAACACCGGCTGTGCGAGGCCGCCCGCGCGCGCGGCGTCAAGGTGTTGCTGGCGCTGCACAACCTGGCCTACTTGCAGCTGGCGCTGCCGCGCTGCGACGCCTTGCTGGTGCCCAGCCGCTTCATGGCCGCGCGCTACCGCGCCCGTGTCGCAGCACCCATTCAGATGCTGGCGCCGCCACTGTGGGACGCCGACGTGCTGGCGCGGCGTCACGAGCCGCTCTACGCCACCTTCATCAATCCCGAGCCTGAAAAGGGCGCCTCGCTGGTGGCCCGGCTGGCGGCGCGCTGTCCGCACCAGCCCTTTCTGGTTGTCGAGGGTCGCGCCAGCGCAGGCCGCTTTGCCGTTGCGGCGCGGGCGGCCGGCCTGGACCCGGCGCGTCTGAGCAACGTCCACGTCACCGCCGGTGGTCGCCGCGTGCGCGACTTGCTGGCCTTCACCCGCGTGCTGCTGATGCCGTCGCTGGTCGAAGAAGCGGCGGGCCGGGCCGCGGCCGAAGCCATGGCCAATGGCATCCCTGCGCTGGTGTCCGACCAGGGCGGCCTGCCCGAGATGGTGGCCGGCGGTGGCCGTGTGATCGCCTGGTCGCGCGACGACCAGGGCCGGCCGCTGGACGACGAGGCGGCGCTCGAATGCTGGGCCGCGGCGCTGCAAGCACTGGCTGGCAAGGCGGCCTGGCGCGACGCCGCCGCCCAGGCCAGGGCGGTGGCGTCGCGCTGGCACAGCGCCGTGCAGGCGCCCTTGCTGGCGCAGCGGCTGCGCGGCTGGCTGGCGTGACCGGCGAATCCGGGTCAGGGCCGCAACAGCAGGTTCATTTCCGGCCGCAAGGCCGATGCCGGGATGTAGCCGATCGCGCCCGGCGTGCGCTGGACGAAGGCGATGACCTCGGCCGCACTGGCCAATTCGCGCGGCGGCGTGCCTTTGCCGACATGGCGGCGCACGGTCCAGTAGGCGATGTATTTGTCATCGGGCTGCTGCATGACGGCGTCCATGAAAGCCTGACGCACGGCGTGGCCGGGTGGCAGGTTCAGCGGTGTCACCGGGGTCTCGCCGATGGCAATGGCGCGGCCGCTGTAGATGCGCTGCGCCAGCGTGATGTCGATCGGGCCCAGGCCGGGGGCGCCGATCAGCACCGCGGGCGTGGACGGCGACTGGGCTAGCGCGGCTGGCAATGCCGTCGCCAGAGCGAGGAGGAGGAGGTGTCTGCGGGAGCTCATGGTTCCCTCTCAAGAAACAAAACTGAAGACGGCCAGTTTCATGCGGCGGCCGCCAACGGATTGATACGAAAGCCCAGCGCGGCGGCGCGGCGCTTGAGGGCAGCGATGCTGCGCTCACGCTGCTGCTCCTCGTAGCGCTGCTGGC
>JAUYAJ010000428.1 GCA_030693565.1 Rubrivivax sp. | reverse complement strand
GCGCGCGGCCTCGCGCGCCGCCACGGCCTGCAACTGTTCCAGGCGGGCGGTGAAGCGCTGCAGCACTTCGTCGAAGACTTCGGCCTTCATGGCGGTGCGCTCGTTGGCGTTGCCGCTGGTGCCGACCTTGGTGCCGGTGCGACTGCGGGTCGCGAGCTTCTGGCGCTTGAGCAGGTCGCGGAACTTGTCGCGCAGCGTGCGTGCACGCTTTATCTTGCCGGTCAGGCGCGCGGCTGTCAGGTCCTTGATGGCGGGCGCGACGCTGGCGCTGTAGACCGCCATCTCGGCAGCGTTCAGCAGCTTGGCTGCCTGGGTCTTGTTCGTGGCCAAGTACATCTCCTGTGTGACTGTCCGTTGCCGTCAGCGGGGTTGCGCAAGCAAGCACCACTGCTCCCTGTTCACCGTAACACAGCGCGCGAGTTCAACTTGTTTGCTGCGATGGCAGGGCCGCGGCGCCGGGCGCACCCTGCAGGTGGAAAGGCGCGGCCGCGCCGGTCTTGGGCTGGCTGCACTGAGCGAGGACTTGCACGACGCCAGCGATGCAGGGCCCGTCGGTCCCGTCCGTCGCGAGGTCGTGTTGCCACGCTCCAGCGACCTTGCCGTCGACTTGATGGTCAAGGGTGGCCACGGCCAGTCGCGAACTCGGGAACCGGCGCTCGGTGGCGTCAACCCGACCCCGCTCGGTACGACGGCGGTGCCTGCGCTGATGTCACACTGAACGCATGACCACCCCAAGACCTTCCCGTACAAAGCGACTCCCCCTCGACCTGGCCTTGCAGGGCGGAGGTGCCCACGGCGCCTTCACCTGGGGCGTGCTGGACCGCCTGCTCGAGGAGCACTCGCTCGTGCTGGCGGGCATCAGCGGCACCAGCGCCGGCGCGATGAATGCAGTGGCGCTGGCCTCGGGGCTGACGGATGGCGGACGCGAGGGCGCGCGCACGGCGCTGCGGCGGCTGTGGGAGCGCGTGGGCGGCATGGGGCGCTGGCCCGATGGCGTGCAGGCCGGCTCGAGCCAGACGGCCACCGAGTCGTCGTTCCCGGGCTGGCCGCTGGCACCGTGGCTGGCGCCGGCACGCGCCTGGGCCGACCTGTGGGCCTCGCCGTCGCAGGCCTGGGCGCGCGGTGCGCAGGCATGGTGGTCGGAGGCGGTCGGTCGGAATTTTTCGCCCTACCAGCTCAACCCGCTGAACCTGAACCCGCTGCGCGACATGCTGGCGCAGACGATCGATTTCGACGCCGTGCGCCGCTGCGACAAGCTGCAACTCTTCATCTCGGCCACGCATGTCAAGAGCGGCCGCCTGCGCATCTTTCGCCAACGCGAACTCACTGCCGACGTGGTGCTGGCCTCGGCCTGCCTGCCGCTGCTGTTCCAGGCGGTCGAGATCGACGGTGAAGCCTACTGGGACGGCGGCTTTGCCGGCAACCCGTCGCTGCTGCCGCTGATCACCGAAAGCCCCGCCGATGACCTGCTGCTGGTGCAGATCAACCCGCACCTGCGCGAGAGCGTGCCGACGACGGCCCGCGACATCCTCGACCGCATGAACGAGGTGACGTTCAACACCAGTCTGCTGAAGGAACTGCGTTCGATCGCCTTGCTCAAGCAGCTGATCGAGGCCGAAGGCCGCCCGGGCCACCATTACCGGGAGGCGACCTTCCAGCGTGTCGAGGCGCTGCGCGTGCATCGCATCGACGGCGGCGGGCCGCTCGCGGAGCTGGGCGCGTCGTCGAAGACCAACACGCGCTGGAGCTTCCTGTCGCGCCTGCATGGACTCGGCCGCGAGGCCGCCGAGCGCTGGCTGCAGGTGCACGGCGGCGACCTCGGGCGCCGATCCAGCTTCGACCTGGGCCGGAAGTTCCTCGAATGACCAGCATGGCCGGCATCGTGCTGGCGCTGGTGCTGCTGATGGCGCTGGCCTACCGCGGCGTGAGCGTCCTCGTGCTGGCACCGCTGTGCGCATTGTTGGCCGTGCTGTTCAGCCCCGACGCGCCGCTGTTCGCGAGCTACACCCAGGTGTTCATGAAGGCCCTGGGCGGTTTCGTGATCGCCTTCTTCCCGCTCTTCCTGCTGGGCGCGGTGTTCGGCAAGCTGATGGAGGCCAGCGGCGCGGCCCTGGCCATCGCCCAGGCCATCGTGCGCTGGCTGGGCGCGCAGCAAGCGGTGCTGGCGATCGTCGTCGCCTGCGCCGTGCTCACCTACGGCGGCGTGTCGCTGTTCGTGGTCGCCTTCGCGGTGTTTCCGATTGCCGCCGCGCTGTTCCGCGAGGCGCAAGTCCCGAAGCGCCTGATCCCGGGCACCATTGCGCTGGGCGCGTTCACGTTCACGATGACGGCGCTGCCGGGCACGCCGGCGATCCAGAACGCGATCCCGATGCCGTTCTTCGGCACCACGCCGTTCGCGTCGCCCGGCCTGGGCCTGATCGGCGGCGCCGTGATGCTGGGCCTCGGCTGGTGGTGGCTCATCCGGCGTGCCGCGGCCGCCCGGCGGGCCGGGGAGGGTTATGGCGCGGATGACGCAGCGCCCCTGCTGCCCGCTGAGCCAGCCCCGCCAGCCCCGCAGGCGCCTTCGGCGCTGCCCTTCGGCATGGCCATCGCGCCGGTGGTGCTCGTCATCGCGTTGAACTACCTGCTCGCCACCTGGCTGTGGCCTGCGCTGGACACCGCTTACCTGGCCGATGCCCGCTTTGGCGCCACGTCCGTCCAGGCCGTGCGCGGCATCTGGGCGGTCATCGGCGCCCTCAGCGCCGCCATCGTGCTGCTGGCCGTGCTGTGGTGGCTGGCCGAGCGGGCAGGTCGCGGTCAGGGCATCGGCTTGAAGGCGGTGCTGGAGGAGGGGGCCGGGGCCTCGGTCATGCCGCTCATGAACACGGCATCGCAGGTGGGCTTCGGCGCCGTGATTGCGTCACTGGCCGGATTTGCGCTGATCCGGGACGCCGTGCTGGGCATCGCGCC
>JAUYAJ010000424.1 GCA_030693565.1 Rubrivivax sp. | reverse complement strand
GAGTCCGGTGATATCGACTACGCTGCGGCGCTGTTCCGCGTCGAACGCTCGAACCAGATGGATGTGCCGCGCGGCACCGACCTCTACCTCACCCAGGACGGCCTGCTGGTCTACCAGGGCATCGAACTCTCCGGCGCCTATCAGTTGACCAAGGATCTGAATCTCGGCCTGGGCGCGATCTATCTCGACGCCACCATCGACAAGGTCTCACCCGAGAGCGCGGCCCTCGAAGGGAACAAGCCCGCCTACGCGCCCAGGTGGCAAGTGGTCGGCAATGCCCAGTACAGGGTCCCGGGGATCGCCGGACTCAAGCTGCACGGCAACGTGCGCTACTTCGGCGCGTCGTACACCGGCGACGACAACACGCTGAAGATTCCCGACCGCACCGTCGCCAATGCGGGACTCAGCTACGACTTCAGGATGCAGAACCACGATCTGACCTTGCTGTTGAACGTCTACAACCTGTTCAACACCCGATATTGGGCCGGTGGCGGCTGGTCATCGGGCAACATTGGCGAGTCGCGCAATATCTCGCTGGGGCTGACGGCCCAGTTCTGACATGACGGCGCGTACGGGACCGGCGGCAGGTCGCTGGCGATGCCGCCGAAACTCGCGCGGGGAGGAGGCCGGGGCGCCCGGCTCACTCCCACTCGATCGTCGCCGGCGGCTTGCTGCTCACGTCGTAAGTGACGCGGTTGATGCCACGCACTTCGTTGATGATGCGCGAGCTGACTTTCTTCAGCAGCGCGTAGGGCAGCTCGGCCCAGTCGGCGGTCATGAAGTCGCTGGTCTGCACCGCGCGCAGCGCCACCACGTAGTCGTAGGTGCGGCCGTCGCCCATCACGCCCACGCTCTTGACCGGCAGGAAGACGGCGAACGCCTGGCTGGTCAGCTCGTACCAGTTCTTGCCGCTCGCCGGATCGACATGCTTGCGCAGCTCTTCGATGAAGATGGCGTCGGCACGGCGCAGCAGGTCGGCGTGCTCGCGCCTCACCTCACCGAGGATGCGCACGCCCAGGCCCGGGCCCGGGAACGGGTGGCGGTAGACCATGTCCGGCGGCAGGCCCAGCGCAACGCCGAGCTCGCGCACTTCGTCCTTGAAGAGGTCGCGCAGCGGCTCCAGCAGCTTCAGGCCCAGCGTCGCGGGCAGGCCGCCGACGTTGTGGTGGCTCTTGATCGTGGTCGCCTTCTTCGTCTTCGCCCCGCCCGACTCGATGACGTCGGGGTAGATCGTGCCTTGCGCCAGCCACTTCGCGTTGGCGAGTTTCTTGGCCTCGCGCTGGAACACCTCGACGAACTCGCGGCCGATGATCTTGCGCTTGGCCTCGGGGTCGGCCACGCCGGCCAGGTGGCCCAGGAACTGCTCGCTGGCGTCGACATGGACGACCTTGGCGTGCAGCCGGCCGACGAACATCTCCATCACCATCTTGCCTTCGTCCAGCCGCAGCAAGCCGTGGTCGACGAAGACGCAGGTCAACTTGTCGCCGATGGCGCGGTGGATCAGCGCCGCAGCGACGCTGGAGTCGACCCCGCCCGACAGCCCGAGGATGACTTCCTCGTCGCCGACCTGGGCGCGGATGGCCGCCACCGCCTCGGCGATGTGGTCGCGCATCACCCAGTCGCCGCTGGCGCCGCAGATGCCGAGCACAAAGCGTTCGAGCAGCGCCCGGCCCTGCACCGTGTGCGTGACTTCGGGGTGGAACTGCACGCCGTAATAGCCGCGCGATTCGTCGGCCATGCCGGCGATCGGGCAGCTCGGCGTGCTCGCCATCAGCTTGAAGCCTGGCGGCAGCGCGGTGATCTTGTCGCCATGGCTCATCCAGACCTTGAGCATGCCGTGGCCGTCGGGAGTGCTGAAGTCCTCGATGCCTTCGAGCAGCTTGGTGTGGCCGCGCGCGCGCACTTCGGCATAACCGAATTCGCGCTGGCTGCTGGGCTCGACCTGGCCGCCTTGCTGGACTGCCATCGTGAACATGCCGTAGCAGATGCCCAGCACCGGCACGCCCAGGTCCCAGACCGCCTGCGGTGCGCGCAACTCATGCTCTTCGTAGGTGCTGGCGTGGCTGCCCGAGAGGATGATGCCCTTGGGTGCGAAGTCGCGGATGAAGGCGTCGCTGACGTCGTTGGGGTGGATCTCGCAATAGACATGCGCTTCGCGCACGCGGCGCGCGATCAGCTGCGTGACCTGGGAGCCGAAGTCGAGGATGAGGATCTTGTCGTGATTCATGGGTCAGGCCGGAGCAGGCACCACCGGGGGGTGGCGCAGGAAAAAACGGATCGCGATCAGCGCGCCCAGCAGCTGCAGCGCGGCGCAGGCGTAGAAAGGCAGGCCGACCAGCCAGTGACCGGGCGGCAGGCGCGAGATGATGCCGAGCAAGGGGGTGGCGAGTATCGGCGCCAGCACAGCCATCGAGCTGTTCAGCGAGGCCACCGAACCCATGGTCCGGCCTTGTTCGTCGGCGTGGGCCGCGTTCGAGACAATGCTCTGCAGGGCCGCGGCGGCGCCGGCGCCCAGGATGTTGCCGACGACGATGATGACGAACATCATCCAGCCTGCGCTGGCCAGGCCGAAGCCAAGGTAGGTCAGCCCGCCCGAGACCAGGCCGAACGCCGCCAGCCGGCGCGGCGAATAGCGCCGCAGCAGGTGCTTGAGCAGCACGCCCTGGACCAGCGCCGACATCAGGCCGACGGCGAACAGCGACCAACCCACCTGCGCTGGCCCCCAGCCGAACTTGAAGTGCGTGTAGAGCACCCAGCTCGTGTGCAGCATGAACTGCGCCAGCGCCGCCAGCGCGATCACCGCAACCAGCGGGCCGACACCGGCCAAGCGGGCCAGCCCGGACATCGCTGCCAGCGGGTTCGCGCGCCGCCAGTCGAAGGGCCGGCGCTTTTCGGGCGGCAGCGATTCAGGCAGCACGTAATAGCCGTACAACCAGTTCAGCAGCGCGAGCGCGCCGGCGGCGAAGAAGGGTAGCCGCACGTCAATGCCGCCCAGCAGGCCGCCGGTCACCGGCCCGAGCGTGAAGCCGATGCCGAACATCGCCCCGATCAGGCCGAAGCGGCGCGCGCGCTCCGCCGGCGGCGTGATGTCGGCGACATAAGCATGGGCGACGGCAGCGTTGGCCTGCATCGCGCCGCTGAACAGGCGCACGGCGATCAGCACCCACAGCGCGGTGGCCAGCGCGGTGACAAAGAAGCTCAGCGCCAGCCCGGCGATGCCGATCAGCAGCACCGGCCTGCGGCCATAGCGGTCCGACAGCCCGCCGAGGATGGGCGCGCCGAAGAAGTTGGCGATGCCGAAGGCGAGCACGACGGCGCCGAACCACCAGGCCTGCTCTTCCTTGGACGCCGTGAAGACGCCGACGATGTGCGGCAGCACCGGGATGATCAGCCCGATCGCCATCATGTCGATCAGGACGGTGACCAGAATGAACGAGATGGCCGCCTCGCGGCGGCCATTCGGCGGGGCGCTGGGCTCGCTCACCCTCACTCCATCCGGTAGTTGGGCGCTTCTTTGGTGATCTGCACGTCGTGCACGTGGCTCTCGCGGATGCCGGCGGTGGTGATCTCGACGAACTCGGCGCGGTCGCGCATTTCCTCGACGCTGGCGCAGCCGCAATAGCCCATCGCAGCGCGCAAGCCGCCGGCCATCTGGTGCACGATGGCGACCATCGAACCTTTGTACGGCACCCGGCCTTCGATGCCTTCGGGCACCAGCTTGTCGGCGTTCGGGTTCGTGGTCTCGTCGTTTTCCTGGAAGTAGCGGTCGGCCGAACCGGCCTTCATGGCGCCGATCGATCCCATGCCGCGGTAGCTCTTGTAGCTGCGGCCCTGGTAGAGGATGACCTCGCCCGGCGCCTCTTCGGTGCCAGCGAACACGCCGCCCATCATCACCGTGCCGGCGCCGGCGGCGATGGCTTTGGCGATGTCGCCCGAGTAGCGGATGCCGCCGTCGGCGATCAGCGGCACGCCGCTGCCGCGAAGCGCCTTGGCGACATTGTCGATGGCCGTGATCTGCGG
>JAUYAJ010000409.1 GCA_030693565.1 Rubrivivax sp. | reverse complement strand
AAGCGTTGCAAACCCTGGGCTTCTTCCAGCGGGTTGAGGTCTTCGCGCTGGATGTTTTCGATCAGCGCCATCACCGCGGCGGCTTCGTCGGCGACCTCGCGCACCAGCACCGGAATCTGGTCGAGCCCGGCCAGGCGAGCGGCGCGGACGCGGCGTTCGCCGGCGATGATTTCGTAGCGGCCGGCGCCGACCGGGCGCACCAGCACCGGCTGCATCACGCCCTGGCTCTTGATGCTCTCGGCCAGCTCGTAGAGCGAGCCTTCGTCCATGCGCGTGCGTGGCTGGTACTTGCCGGCCTGCAGCAAGTCCAGGCGCAGCGTCGAGGGCAAGCCGTCGCCGGCGGCGGACTCGCTGACCTTGGGTCCGAGCAGCGCTTCCAGGCCGAGGCCCAGGCCTTTGGGTTTCTTGTTGACCATGGCGCGATTGTCTCCGACAGCCGCGCCTTGCCGCGAGCGCCGCGCGCTTGCCTTATGCTTAAATCATGCGCCACGCGGCGTCACACGACCCGTCACACGACCCATCAGTACCGCCAGTACCGTCAGTACCGTCAGTAGAGAGGCAGTCCCCCATGACACACACCGTTTTCGTCGACGGCCAGGAAGGCACGACCGGACTGCGCATCCACGAATACCTGGCTCAGCGCAGCGACATCGAGGTGCTGAAGATCGCCCCCGAATTGCGCAAGGACGCCGACGAACGCGCGCGGCTGCTGAACGCCGCCGATGTGGCCTTTCTGTGCCTGCCCGACGCCGCCGCGCGCGAGGCCGCGGCCCTGGTCGACAACCCCAACACCTGCCTGATCGACGCCAGCACCGCCCACCGCACCGCGCCCGACTGGGTCTTCGGCATGCCCGAGCTGGCGCCCGAACAGCGGGCACTGCTGCGGCGCAGCAAACGCATCTCCAACCCTGGCTGCCATGCCAGCAGCTTCATCCTGCTGCTGCGGCCGCTGGTTGATGCGGGACTGGTGCCGGCCGCGCTGCCGATCAACGCGACCTCGATCACCGGCTACTCGGGCGGCGGCAAGCAGATGATTCAGCAGTATCAATCCACGCTGGAGCCTGCACTCACTTCCCCCAGGCCCTATGCGTTGTCGCTGGTTCACAAGCATGTACCGGAGATGATGAGGCACACTGGGCTGAACGCCAAACCGCTGTTCATGCCCATCGTCGGCAACTTCTACAACGGTTTGTCGGTGTCGGTGCCGCTGCACTTGTCGCAGCTGGGCGCAGGCGCCTCGCCCGAGGCGGTGCAGCGCGCGCTGGCCGAACGCTACGACGGTGAGCGCTTTGTGCGCGTCAAGCCGCTGCGCGACGCGGCGACACTGGCGCTGGGCTTCTTTGACGTCCAGGCCTGCAACGGCAGCAACAACGTCGACATCTTCGTCTTCGCCAACGACGACCAGGTGTTGCTGATGGCGCGCCTGGACAACCTGGGCAAAGGCGCCAGCGGCGCGGCGGTGCAGTCGATGAACCTGCACCTGGGGCTGGACGAAGGCCTGGGGCTGTAGAGCGGCCGTCTACCTGGGGAAGGGGACCATGATGTCTAGGCCGCCGCCGGGTCCGGCGTGCGGTAGTGGTAGGCATAGCCGTCGCTGAAGCCGAGCTGGCCGTACAGCGTGCGGGCCGGCAAGTTGCCGGCGTCGACCTGCAGGTATGCGCCGCGAGCGCCCGCCTGCGCCGCCAGCGACAGCAAGCGCTGGCACAGCAAGCGCGCCAGCCCACGGCCTCGGGCAGGCTCGATCGTGAAGACGTCGTAGAGGCCGACCCATTCGGCTTCGATGGCGCTGTGACCACAAGCCAGGACGGCGCCGTCGTCGTCACGGCAGATCGCCAACCCGCTCAGCGGCACCGGAGACAGCTGCAGGCGCTGGGCATGGGCGGCACGCTGCGCCGCCGGTGATCCGCGCATGGCCCCGACGGCTTCGGCGAACCCGGCTGCGGGCAAGGGCTGCCAGCTGTGGCCCGCCGGCAGCGCCAGTGGCAAGTCCGCTGGCAGGCTTGGGCAGACCATCACCCGGGTGTCGTCGATCGAGTGCCAGCCGCGCCCCGCCAGTTCGCTGTCCAGTGACGGCGGCTGCGTGAACGGGGTGATGCGCACGACCATCGGCAGCCCGGCGGCAGCGAACACCGCCTCGGCCAGCGCCAGTTTCTGCGCCAGCGGCAGACGCCCGGCGGCGACGGCATTGATGCAGCGGGCGCGCTTGGCTTTGGCGGGCGAAAAACGAATCAGCCAGCCGTCGACCCAGCGCTGCTGCGGCGGCGCGCTGGCGTTGAGCCCGGCATCTTCAACGCGCGACAGCAAGTCGGCGGCGAATCCGCTCACGCCGGCTGGCCCAGCCGCTGGACGACCTCGCGGGCGAATTCGACAAAGGCTTGCGCGCCTTTTGACGCCGGGTCGAAGACGACGCCCGGCTGGCCATAGCTGGGCGCCTCGGCCAGCCTGACGTTGCGCGGGATCACGGTGTCGAACACCTTGTTGCCGAAGTGCGAGCGCAGCTGTTCGCTGACCTGCTGCTGCAAGGTGATGCGGGGGTCGAACATGACGCGCAGCAAACCGATGATTTGCAGTTCCGGGTTCAGGTTCGCATGCACCTGCTTGATGGTGTTGACCAGGTCCGACAAACCTTCGAGCGCAAAGTATTCGCATTGCATCGGCACGATCACGCCATGCGCGGCGCACAAGCCGTTCAGCGTCAGCATGCTCAGGCTGGGCGGGCAGTCGATGAGGACGAAGTCGTAGTCGGCCTGCACCGCTTGCAAGGCCGAGCGCAGGCGCCTTTCGCGGCGCTCCAGCGCCACCAGCTCGACCTCGGCACCGGCCAGTTCGCGGTTGGCACCGAGCACGTCGTAGCCGCCTTTCGGGCTACGGCTGCGGGCTTCGGTCAAGCTGGCGTTTTCGAGCAGCACATCGTAGACCGTGAGCTCGAGCGCGCGTTTGTCGACGCCCGACCCCATCGTCGCATTGCCTTGCGGGTCGAGGTCGACGACGAGCACACGCTGGCCGATCTGGGCCAGTCCGGCCGCCAGGTTGACGGTCGTCGTCGTCTTGCCGACGCCGCCCTTCTGGTTGGCGATGCAGAAGATGCGCTGAATCATGGCTGCGCCCTGAACGGCGCTGGCATGGCCCGGGCGGTGGGGCGGAATCCCTGGTGTGTCATGTCGATACGAGGCGGATGCCGAAGGCGAGGAGAACGATGCCAGCCAGGCGCTCGAGCCAGCGCGCGATGCGCTGGTGGGCGCGCACCTGGGCGCTGACGGCTTGCGCGAAGGCGCACAGCAGCAGGCAATAGATGGCGGTGATGACGGCGATGGTGGCGGCCATGGCGACAAAAGTCAGCGCGCCGCGGTGCGCAGCCGGGTCGATGAAGAGCGGGAAGAAGGCCATGTAGAAGACGATGGCCTTGGGGTTGAGCAAGGTGATCAGGAAAGCCTGGCGCGCATAGTGGCGCGGCCGAATCGTCACCGGCGACGCCGCGCCCTGGCGGGCGAAGATCAGGCGCAGGCCGATCCAGCCCAGATACCCAGCGCCCAGCCATTGAACGCCCTGGAACAGCAGCGGGTGGGCGGCCAGCAGCGCGGCCACGCCGGCCACCGCCAGCCACAGCAGGGCCTGGTCACCGGCGATCAGCCCTGCCGTTGCGGCAGCGCCGGCGCGAAAACCGCCTTTGGCTGTGGAGTTCAGCAGCGCCAAGGTGCCCGGTCCAGGCAGCGCCAGAAAGATGACGATGGCAGCGCAAAAGGCGCCGTAGTCGGCTATGCCGAGCATGATGTTCTCCGGTGCCGAGCGCCGGCGCGCTGCGCTGAAGGCTTCAGCGTCCGGGCTCGGCGAGGGCTGGTGGTCAGGGTCGATCGGCGGGTCATGGATGTTTCGCCACCGCTGCCAGGAGCGTATCGCAAGACGGGGTGGACTCAGGGGCCTGGCGCTTTCGGCGCCGCGTTCTCGGGCGGTTTCGTTGTGGGCGGCCGACGCTGGTACGGCGGCGCGGCGGGCGGCGGGGTCAGGCCGGCATCCGCCGCCTCATCCAGACCAGGCATCGCTGGGCGTCGAGGCCGGGCACGTCCAGCGGTTCCACGTGAAACATCTCGACCGCAGCCGGCAAAGCGGTGATCTCATCGTCCGGTCGCTGCCCTTTCATCGCCATCCAGACCCCGTTCTCTGCCAGCCGGTCTTGGGTCAGCTGGCAGAAATCGGCCAAGGACGCGAAGGCACGCGAGGTCACCAGGTCGAAAGGCACGCTCGGCATGGCCTCGACGCGGCTGTGCACGGCCTGCAGATTGGCCAGCTTCAAGTGCCCGGCCACCTCACGCACAAAGGCCGCCTTCTTGCCCACGGTGTCGACACAAGTCACCGCCACCGGCAGCAGCGCGGCAATGACGACGCCCGGCAAGCCGCCACCACTGCCGACATCGAGCACGCGAAGCACCCTGCCCGGCTCCGCGACGGCTTGGAGCTGGCGCGTCAGCGCCGGGATCACCGCCAGGCAATCGGCCAGATGCTGGGTGAACATCGCCGCCGGGTCGCGAATCGCCGTCAGGTTGTAAGTGGCATTCCACTGCTGGAGCATGTCGAGGTAGTCGAGCAAGGCCTGCTGGCGCGGCTCGTCGACCACCAAGCCGAGCGTGGCGCACACGGTTTGCAGCGCCGCGCCGCGCGAATCCCTCGCGGCCGTCATGACTCGGTCGAGGCCACCGCCGCCGCCGGCACGGACTCGAAGCCGCGGAAGCGACCCTTCTTCAGATGCACCAGCAGCAGCGACACCGCCGCCGGCGTGACGCCGGACATCCGCGACGCCTGGCCCAAAGTGGCCGGGCGGTGCTTCGCCAGCGTCTGCCGGACTTCAAACGACAAGGCCGAAACCTGACCGTAGTCGAGCTCGGCCGGCAGTGGCAGGCGCTCGAACTGCGCCGCGCGCTCGACATCGACCACTTGCTTGTCGATGTAGCCGGCGTACTTGAAGTGGATCTCCATCTGCTCGATGACGGTGTCGGCCGCTTGCGCGCCCCACTCGTCGCGCAGCGTTTCACGTGAAACATCGCCGTCCGGGCGCGCCACATGGGCCAGCGCGCAGACGGCGTCGAAGCCCACGCCCGGCCGGCGCAGCAGATCCGCCAGGCTGTACTCATGCTCCAGCGCCTTGCCGAGCCAGCGCTCGGCATCGGCCGCAGGCACTGTCTCTGGCCGCACCCAGGTCTGACGCAGACGTTCCATCTCGCGCGCCAGGCGGTCACGCTTGCGGTTGAAGGCTTCCCAGCGCTCGTCATCGACCAGGCCGAGCTCACGCCCTTTCTCGGTCAAGCGCAGGTCGGCGTTGTCTTCGCGCAGCTGCAGCCGGAACTCGGCGCGGCTGGTGAACATGCGATAGGGCTCGGTCACGCCCTTGGTGACGAGGTCGTCGACCAGCACGCCCAGGTAGGCCTGGTCACGCCCTGGCAGCCAGGGCTCACGGCCCTTGACCTGCAGCGCCGCGTTCAGGCCAGCATACAAGCCTTGCGCCGCCGCTTCTTCGTAGCCGGTCGTGCCATTGATCTGGCCGGCGAAGAACAGGCCGCGGATCGAGCGCGTCTCGAAACTCGGCCTCAGCTCGCGCGGGTCGAAGAAGTCGTACTCGATCGCATAGCCCGGCCGCAGGATGTGGGCTTGCTCCAGGCCGACCATCGAGCGCACCGCCGCCAGCTGCACGTCAAAGGGCAGCGAGGTCGAGATGCCGTTGGGGTAGAACTCGTGTGTCGTCAGCCCTTCGGGCTCGAGGAAGATCTGGTGCGAGTCTTTGTCGGCAAAGCGGCCCACCTTGTCTTCGATGCTCGGGCAGTAGCGCGGCCCCACGCCTTCGATGACGCCGGTGAACATCGGGCTGCGGTCAAAGCCCGAGCGGATGATCTCGTGCGTGCGCGCATTGGTGTGGGTGATCCAGCACGGCAGCTGCTGCGGATGCTGCTCCGCCTTGCCCATGAAGCTGAAGACCGGCACGGGCTGCGTCGGCGGCGCGCCATCGGCGCCCGCCATGCCGTCGCCCGGCTGCATCTGCAAACGGGCGAAGTCGATGCTGCGGCCGTCCAGCCTGGGCGGCGTCCCGGTTTTCAAACGGCCTTGCGGCAGCTTGAGTTCCTTCAGCCGCGCCGACAGGCTGATCGCTGGCGGGTCGCCAGCGCGCCCGCCGGCATGGTTTTGCAGGCCGACGTGGATGCGGCCGTCCAGAAAAGTGCCGGCTGTGAGCACCACGCTGCGGCCGCGAAAGCGCAAGCCGAGCTGGGTGATGGCACCAACCACGCGGTCGCCCTCCACCATTAAGTCGTCCACCGCCTGCTGGAACAGCCACAAGCCGGGCTGGTTCTCGAGCCGCCGGCGCATCGCCGCGCGGTAGAGCACGCGGTCGGCCTGGGCCCGGGTGGCGCGCACGGCCGGGCCCTTGGAGCCGTTGAGGATGCGGAACTGGATGCCGGCTTCGTCGGTGGCTGCCGCCATCGCGCCCCCCAAGGCGTCGATCTCCTTGACCAGATGCCCTTTGCCGATGCCGCCGATCGACGGGTTGCAGCTCATCTGACCCAGGGTCTCGATGTTGTGCGTCAGCAGCAGCGTCGTGCAGCCCATGCGGGCGGCCGCCAGTGCGGCCTCGCTGCCGGCATGGCCGCCGCCGACGACGATGACATCGAATTCCTGCGGGTGGAGCATGGACTGTCCTGAGCTGCGCGCGCTCTTCAAAGACGGCGCGCAAACCGTTGATTTTACGAGGCTGGCGCTGTCCTGTGCGGCCTGCCGGTGCAAGACCCCGCCCACCGGCAACCCGGATAATCAACCGCCATGGACTGCCGACCCGATTGCGCTGCCTGCTGCATCGCCCCTTCCATCACGACCGCCATCCCCGGCATGCTGGCCGTCGCCGGCGTCGTCAAACCCGCCGGTCAGGCCTGCGCGCAACTCGACGCCGACCTGCGCTGCCGGCTCTTCGGCCTGCCGTCGCGGCCGGCGGTGTGCGTGTCGCTGCGGCCGGCGCCGGAGATGTGCGGCAGCTCACGCGAACAGGCCATGCTCTGGCTCGGCCAACTGGAAATCGCCACCGCGCCTCGACTCTGAACCATCGAAGCACACACTCACATCCTATATCAGCCAGTCATGCTGCGAAAGTCTTGCGCCACTCGCCCTTCGTGCAGCGCAATGACGCGGCTTGCCGACGCAATGGTTTCGGGTCGGTGGGCGACGATCACACGCGTCAGCGCCAGCTTCTTGACGGCTTGATTGACGCTGCGTTCGCGCTCGACGTCGAGCGAGCTGGTGGCCTCGTCCAGCACCAGAATCTGCGGCCGCTTGTACAGCGCACGCGCCAGCAGCAGGCGCTGTTTCTGCCCACCTGACAGCCCCGCCCCCATGTCGCCGACCAGGGTCTCGTAGCCCATCGGCATCGCCTCGACATCGTCGTGCACCGACGCGATGCGGGCGCAGTCCTCGACCCAGCGGCGGTCAGCGGCGGGGTCGAAGAAGGCGATGTTGTCGGCGATCGAGCCGGCGAACAGCGGCTCTTCCTGCATCACCGCGCCCAGGCGCCCGCGCCAGGCCGCCAGGCCGATGCGCTGCCACGTCACCCCGCCCACCAGCACCTCGCCCCGGGTCGGGTTGTGGATGCCCAGCAGCAGCTTGAGCAAGGTCGTCTTGCCGCAGCCCGACGGGCCGACGATGGCCACCGACTCGCCGGCCTCGATGCGCAGGTTGACGCCGCTGAGCACCTCGGGTTCGCCGTCGGCATAACGGAAGGCAACGTCGCGCAGCTCGATCGTCGGCGGCGCACTCGGCGGCGCAGCGGCCGCCACCGGCTCGGCCTCGGGCGCCGTCAGCACGATGTCGGCCAGGCGTTCGGCCTGCAGCCGCAGCATCTTCAGCTCGACGGCTTTGTCGATCAGACCGCTGACGCGCAGCGCGAACTGCTCCTTGTAGGCAAAGAACGCCAGCAGCATGCCCACTGTGAGCTTCTGGTCGAGCACCAGCAAGGCGCCGACCCAGAGCACGGCCACGCGCTCGATGCCGAACAGCAGCCGGTGCAACACCGCGAACAGCAGCTGCAGCTTGCGCGTCTTGACGTCGGCGTTCATCGCTTCGACGACATGACCGGCAAAGCGCGCCTGGCGGCCCGACTCGGCGTTGAAGAGCTTGATCGCCTGGGCGCCACGCAGCGACTCCAGGAAATGGCTGGACTGCCGGGCATGGAACACCAGCGACTCTTCGGTGGCGGCGCGCAGCGGCCTGAAGAAGGCCCAGCGCAGTGCCGCATAGACGAGCACGGCGCCGATGGCCAGCGCACTCAGCAGTGGGCTGTACAAGGCCATCATCGCCAGCGTGAGCACGACCAGCAAGCCGTCGATCACGGCCTCGATGAAGGCGGTGGTCAAGGTCTTCTGAATCTGCTCGACGGCGTTGAAGCGCGACCAGATGTCGCCCGCATGGCGCTTCTCGAACCAGGCCACGGGCAAGCGCATCAGGTGGGCGAAGACGTTCACCAGCCACTGCAGGTTCAGCATCGCCGACAACACCAGCACGGCCCAGGAGCGCACCGCCGCGGTCGCGGCCTGGATCAACACCAGCAGGCCAAAACCAATGCCCAGCGTCACCAGCAGGTCACGATCGGCGCTGACCAGAACGCCGTCGACGACCCATTGCATGAAGAACGGGCCCAGCAGCACGAAGGCCTCGAGCGCCAGCGCCAGCAGCAGGATCTGCCCCAGCGACCGCCGCAGCCCGCTGACCGGCCCGAGCAGCTGGCGCAGCGTGACGCGCTGAACCTCGACCTGGGGCGTGAAGCCGGGTGCGGGCTGCAGTTCCAGCGCCACGCCGGTGAAGTGGCGCGAGACCTCGGCCAGTGGCAGCCAGCGCCGGCCCAGCGCCGGGTCGTGGATCAGCGCGCGGCCGCGGCGCAGCTTCACCAGGACGACGAAGTGGTTCAAGTCCCAGTGCAGCACACAAGGCGTCTGCAGTTGCGCCAGTTCGTCCAGCTCGGCGCGCAGCGCACGCGCCTGCAACCGCAGGCCGTCGGCGATGCGCACCAGCTCGGCCATCGTCACGCCTTTGAGCGAGACCGAAAAGCGGCGCCGCAAGGTCGGCAGGTCGATGCGATGGCCATGGGCTGCCGCCACCATCGCCAGGCAGGCCAGGCCGCACTCGGCAGCCTCGGTCTGCAGGACCAGCGGCACCGGGCCGTCGCCCAACCCGAGCCCCAGCGAAGACCACGGCGCCATCTACAGCCGCCCTGCCAAGCCGAACAAGGGCTCGAACAACCATTCGATCAGGCGCCGCCGCTCCAGCAAGACGTCGGCCTGCAGCCGCATGCCGGCCACCGGCGCCTGCGGCAGGCTGGGCAATTGCGCGTCCAGCGCCACGGTGATGCGGAACAAGGGCTCGCCGGCGGCCGCAACCGCCGGCAAGGCCAGCGCCGCCAGTTCGGCAGCCGCCAGCGGTGTGCGCGAAACCTGCACGACCACGCCCGCCTGGTGACCGTATTTCTGATGCGGATAGGCCTCATAGCGCAAGCGCACGGCCTGCCCGGGGCGCACAAAGCCGACGGCGCTGGACGGCGCGTACAAATGCGCTTGCAAGGTCGCGCCCGCCGGCACCAGGCTGGCCAGTGCCGACTGCGCCGACACGCTCTGGCCGGGCTCGGCGAGCAGCGCGCTGATGGTGCCGGCCTGCGGCGCCCGAATGACCACCTGGCGCGGCGCGTCTTGCTCGGCGGCCTCGCGCGACAGCGCGGCCAGGTCGCGCGTGATGCCGCCTTCGACGCCTTGCGTCAGCATCGGCAGCGCGCGCAGTTCACCGTCGAGCTCGGCGCGCTGGCGCGCCAAGGCCGCGCGCTGGCGCACCAGCGCCTGGCCCTGGGCCTGCAGGCCCAGCACTTCCTCGGACTTGGCCTGCACCTGGGCTGACGCGATGAACTGGTCGGCGCGCAAGGCCTCCAGACGCGCCAGCGCCTGCTGGGCGAGCCCGATGCGCTGGCCTTGCAGCGCCGCTTCGGTGTCGATCTGCGCCTGTTCGAGCGCCAGCGCCTGCAGCCGCCGATCCAGCGTGGCCGCCTGGGTGCTTGCCAACTGCTGCTGACGCAGTGCGGCGTCGCGCAGGCTGCGCTGACGCTCGTCCAGGCTGCGCTGCACGCGGGCCTGGACGCCGGCGTCGAGCGTCGAACGTTCAACACCGAGCACGAACAGCAATGCGCCGGCTTGCACGGCCTGGCCTTCGCTGACATGGCGCTCGAGCACCGTCGCGTTGATGGCCGGCACGAGGCGGATCAGCCCGCGGTCGGGCATCAGCACGCCGGCGACCTGGGCTTTGCGCGTGCTTTGCGCCAGCGTCAGGAAGGCGCCAACGATGACGACGAGGGTGATCACGCCGGCCGTCAGCCAATGCAGCGCCAGCGGCCGCACGAGCTGGACACGGCCGAGCCATTGCTGGCCTCGGGCCTGCGCCACTTCAGGCCGGAACAGCAGGCGCACGGCGCTCTTTGAAGAAAAAAACGCGGGCCGGCCAGGCCGGCCCGCAAGCGTCCCGAGGCAAGGAAATCCTGCCCCGGAACGCCAAAGAGCCTAGGAGCGGATCACCAGCCGCCTCTGGGCAAATCAGTTTCGATGTCATTGAGCTCGGCCGCGTCGACCTGATCGGCCGACCAGCCACCACGAGGCAGGCCGCCACCGACATGTTGGAACAGCGCCGGGTCCAATGCCTGGGGCCCACGGGCCGCCGGCGCCGCGTCGTCGCGGGGCGCGTCGTCACTGGGGGACAGGGCGTGCTTGTTCATCGGCGGCTCCCTTGGCTGAACCTGCGTGCGGGCTTGCACGCTGGCAGCGATTGAAGCAGTCCGCCTCCAAGGCCGACACTGTCAGCTCTTACAGGTTGTGGCCGCTGGCGCGGCCCGGCAGGCGCCGCGCCGTCAGTTGATCAAGCCCAGCCGCAGCGCCTTCAACACCGCCTGGTGCTTGTTGATGCTGCCCAGCTTGTGCATGGCGTTGTTGACATGCAGCACCGCGGTGCGCTCGCTGATGCCCAGGATGGCACCGAGCTCCCACGCGGTCTTGCCGTCCATCGTCCAGCGCAGCGCTTCGAGCTCGCGCGGCGTCAGCGCCGGCAGTTCCTGCAGCTGGGCTTGCGGCAGCAGCAGCCGCAGCGCCGCCTCGTGGGCATGGACGGCGAACAGCTGCAGGTCAGCCACCAGCCGCTGCAGTTCGACCCGGTCGTCCGGCAGTGCGCGATCGCGGTCGACACCGAACATGAAGTGCCGCCCTTCGGGCAGGTGCAGCGCCATCGCGATGCCGGCGTGATAGCCGAACTGCGCCTGCTGCTCCCAGAGCTCGCCGGTGCCGCTGGCGACATAGGTGGCCTGGTCCCAGACGATGGGCACGCTCTGGCGCTTGCAATGCTGGGTCACCGGGTCGCGGCGGAAGAAGCTGGGGTCGGCAAAAGGCTCGACATAGTCGTCAGGCGTGTTGTCAACGACCAGGAATTCGCTCTGCCCCAGCGCATGGTCGATCACCGTCACCGCGGCCACGGTCTCGAAGCCCAGCTGGCGCGCAAAGCGCACCAGTTCGCCGCGGAACTCGTCGCGGTCGCGGGACTGCAGCACCTCGGAATAGCCACCAGGAAACATCGACTTCCTTTGCCGTCCGTCGAATCTGATCGTGTCTGTCAGACCTGGGCCACCCTGACAGGGTTTACAGCTTTCAAAGTGGCTGCGCATGCCGACACTTCGTTCATGCACACCGCCAGCCGCCCGCCGCAAACCACTGCGACCTTCGTCGCGCCCTGGTCGCTGCAGGCCTGGCGCCCATTATTGTGGCAAGCCGGCCCGCCTGTGTGCTTGACCTTGCGCCATCTGGGCACCCATGTGATGTTCGACAAGCCGCGCGCGCATCCGCTGAGCGGGCAAACGCTCTGGGGCGGCCGCGCCGGTGACGGCGACGCCGGCCTGGCCTGGGACTGGGTGCAGCTGTCGCAAGGCGTGCTGGCGCTGGCCGACCCCTTGTGCATCGTCACCAACCTGCGCTTGCTGGACGACGGCGGCGAACCGCTGGCACCGATGCCGGCGGCGCGCTGGCTCAACCAGATCGTGCACACGCTGCCCTGGCAAGACGCGGTGGTGCAGGCGATCCGGCGCCCGCCCTGAGCCTCACTTCAGCGCCGCACTGCGCAGCGTGCGCGCCACCAGCCCGATCGCCAGCGCCGCCACCAGCGCGCATACCGCCACCGACAGCGCCACGTCGGTCGCCGCCAGCGCCTGGCCCTTGAGCACGCGGTCCATCAGCGTCACCTGCGCCAGCGCCGGCACCCACAGGTGCCAGGGCGCGCTGCCCTCCTGGTTGAGCAGCGCCACCAGCGGCAGCAGCGAGACCCCAAGCACGACCACGGTGGCGTTGGCCTGCGCTTCCTTGAAGCTGCGGCAGCGGATCGCAATGGCCATCAGCACGGCCGACAAGGCCCCTGCCAGCGGCAGCAGCAGCAGCACGAAGAGCACGGCCTCGCGCGGGCCGAAGCGGAACATCGCCTGCAGCGTTTCGCTTTGCAGCAACCACTGCCCGGGCAGAAAACTCAGGCAGCTGAGCACGGCGATCAACATGCCCACGCTGGCCACCGCGCCCCACTTGCCCAGCACCAGCGCCGCGCGCGGCGCCGGCGTCATCAGCAGCGGCTCCAGCGAGCCGCGTTCGCGCTCGCCGGCCGTCGTGTCCAGCGCGGCGTTGAGGGCGCCGTACAGCACCGCCATCAGCACGAAAAAAGGCACGAAGGTGGCCATCTGCGCCGCCCGCATCGCCGGGTCGGCCAGGTCACGGCGCTCGACCTGCAACGCCTCCAGAACCGCAGGCGCCACCCCGCGCAGCGCCAGTCGCAGCGTCGCCTGTTCCTGGTTGAAGCCTTGCAGCAAGCGCCGCAGCGCGCCGGCACCGCGATCGGCACGCTGGTTCGAAGCGCTCGACACCAGTTCGACGACGGGTGCCTCGCCGCGCGCCAGCACGGCCTCGAAGTCGGGCGCGATCACCAGCACCGGGTCGGCCAGCTTGCTGTCCTTGAGCTGCTGTTCGTAGTCGGGCGGCGCCGCGCGCAGCGTGTAGGTCTGGCGCTCGAGGTAGTTGCGCAGCGTCGGCGCGTGCTCGATGCCGTGCACCACCACCACGCGCGCTTCGGCGCGGGCCTCGATGCCGGCCACCAGGGTCGAGATCAGCACCAGCACCAGCGGCCCGATGGCCACCGAGCTGAGCAACACCATGAACAGCGTGCGGCGGTCGCGCAAGGCGTCGAGCAGCTCTTTGCGAAAGACGATCCAGGCCGACTTGATCATGGCCCCGCCTGGTGCCGTTCGCTGGCGCTGAAGGCCAGCGCGACAAAGGTTTCCTCGAAGTCGCTGTGGCCGCTGGCGGCCGACAACTCGGCCACCGTGCCGCTGGCCACCGTGCGCCCATGGGCCACCACGACCACCTGGTCACACAGGCGCTCCACCTCCTGCATGATGTGGGTCGAAAAGACGATGCACTTGCCTTCGTCGTCGCGCAGCCGGCGCAAGGCCTCGCGCAGCGCGCGCGTGGCGAGCACGTCCAGCCCGTTGGTCGGCTCGTCGAGCACGATGTTCGGCGGGTCGTGCACCAGCGCACGTGCCAGCGCTGTCTTCATGCGCTCGCCCTGGCTGAAGCCGTCGGTGCGGCGGTCGAGCAAGGGCTGCATGTCGAGCACCGCGGCCAGCTGATCGGCGCGCGCGTTGGCGGCGGCGGCGGTCATGCCGTGCAGGCGGCCGTAGTAGACGATGTTCTCGCGCGCCGTCAGCCGCGGATACAGGCCGCGGGCGTCACTGAGCACGCCCATGCGCGCCAGCGCCGCGGCCGGCTGGGCAGCGACGTCGATGCCGTCGACGCGCACGCTGCCGGCGTCGGGGGCGATCAGCGCCGCCACCAGGCGCAGCGTGGTCGTCTTGCCGGCGCCGTTGGGGCCGAGCAAGCCGGTGATGCAACCGTCGGCAGCAACCCAGCTGACGCCGTCCACGGCCTGGACAACACGCGCCTTGGCGCCGCGGCCCTGGCTGAAACGCTTGGCCAGGTCGGTGACTTCGATCATCGCCCGCCCTCCGCGCGCGGCGCCAGATAAGGCCGCGGCCGCGGCAGCGCCGCCGCGCAACTGCTGTCGACCTGAAGCGCGGCGGCGTCGGTGGCGGCATCGATGAAGCGGTACAGCACGTCGCCCAGGCAGGCCAGCCCGGTCACGCCATGGCCGGCTTGCGCAATCACCTCGTGGCGGGCCAGCGCACCCAGCGCCGCCGCGGCGCGTTCACCGTGGCGCGCCGGCGTCGCCGGGTCGGCGCCACCCGACAGCA
>JAUYAJ010000407.1 GCA_030693565.1 Rubrivivax sp. | reverse complement strand
ACGCCTTCGAAGTCTTTCAGCGTGTCGTAGGGCAACTTGGGGTAGATCGCCGGGTTCACCACATGGCCCGAGCTGTGGACCAGGAAGGTGTAGCCGTCGGCGGCCGACTTGGCGACCTGGGCCGCGCCGACGGTGCCGCCGGCGCCGGGCTTGTTTTCGACGATGACCTGGGCGCCGATGGCCGGGCCCAGCTTATCGGCCAGCGTGCGCGCCATGATGTCGGTGCCGCTGCCGGCGGTGAACGGCACGACGAGCTTGACCGGGCCGGCCTTGGGCCATTCAGGGGCTTGCGCCAGGGTGGCCAGCGGAACGCTGCAAAGCAGGCCGATGACGGCGCGACGTGTGGTTTTTGTCATGTTGTCTCCTCGTTGACGGGGGGCGGGTTGAACGGCATGGCCAGCAACACCATCGCCGGCTGCGTGCTGCGGTTGATCAGCTGGCGTTTCTCGCCAGGGGCAAAGCGGCACGAATCGAAGCGCCGCAGCACGGCTTCCTCGCGCTGGCCGCCCAGCTCCCCGACCAGCACCAGCTCGCCTACGAGCACGACGTAGTGCTTTTCCATCGGCGAGCCGTCGAGCGACGTGTGGCCGCCAGGCGCCAGCGTCGACACGCCCATCCACAGCTGGTCGGCCGGGCCGGCTTCGCGGCCTTGCAGGCGCACGCAGCGCATGTCGAAGTGATTGGGCGCCTGGTATTCGGGCGCGCTGTCGAAGCGCGTGATGTTCATGGCCGCAGCACCACGCGGCGGTCTTCGCCGCCGATGACGCGCCGGTAAGCCAGCGCGGCGTCGGCCAGCGCGTGCACCGCCTCGGGCAGCACAGGAAACGGCCGCAGTTGGCCGGCCTCGAAGCCTTCGCGCATGGCGTCGATGCGCTGCGCCGCGGCCACGCAGTCCAGCGCCAGCGAGTCGATGCCCACAAACGTGTGCATGCCGCGGTAGAAGGTGAAGATGTCGAACGGCACCGGGCGCTCGACGGTGGCGATGAAGATCTGCGTCGCGCCCTTGGCCATGGCCTGGTTGGCGGCTTCGAAGTAAGGGCTGCCGACGGTGTTGTAGACGATGTCGACGCCGCGCCCGCCGCTGAGTTCACGCACCCGTGCGGCCACGTCTTCGCTGCGTGCATCGACCACCTGCACCGGCGCACAGGCAAAACCTTCGAAAGGCCCGGCGCGGCGCTGCACCGCGATCACCGTCGCGCCGGCCATGGCCGCCAGTTGCACCGCGGCCTGACCGACCTTGCCGTTGGCGCCCATCACCGCCACCACCTGACCGCGCTGCGGCAAGCCGCTGCGGCGAAAACCTTCGTAGGCGGTGACGAAGGGCACGCCGATCGAGCCCGCTTCATCGAAGCTCAGCCGCGCCGGCTTGTCGCGCAGCGCCGCCACCGGCAGCGCCAGCCAGCCGGCGTGCGAGCCGTCGCGGGTGATGCCCAGGTCGCCGCCCGAGCCCCAGACTTCACGCCCGATCCAGGCCGCCGGGCCTTCGACCACGGTGCCGGCGAAGTCGCGCCCCGGCGTGCGCGGCCAGACGGCTTGCGGCATCAGGCCGAGCGCGGCCTTGACGTCGCTGGGGTTGACGGCGGCGGCGTGCACGCGCACTAGCGCCTCGCCGGGTTGCAGCAGCGGCCGGCGGCTGACGATGTCGGGCGCCAGCGCGTCGGCGTTGGCGGCCTTGGCGTTGACGCGCACGGCGGGCAGTGCATCGATCACAGGGGTGCTCATGTCAGGCTTTGGAAGGCAGATTGAGCATGGCGCGCGCTTCGCGCGGGTCGGCCAGTTCACCGCCCAGGTCTTGCACGATGCGCTGGGCCTTGGCCACCAGCTCGGCGTTGCTCTTGGCGAGCACCCCGCGCTCGAGGAAGATGTTGTCTTCCATGCCCACGCGCAGATGGCCGCCGAGCAGCCAGGCCTGGGCCAGCATCGGATATTCCCAGCGGCCGATGCCGAAGGCCGACCAGAAGGCGCCGGCGGGCAGCAGGCCGCGGGCGTAGATCAGGGTTTCAGGCGCGGCATGGAAGCCGTACTTGACGCCGGTGACGAAGGTCCACATGCCGGGGCCCGCGAGCGTGCCGTCCTTGATGAGGTCGAGCGCCAGGTGGATGTCGCCGGAGTCGAAGATCTCCAGCTCGGGCATGACGCCGGCGGCGCGGATCGCCTGCGCCATCAGGCGCACGTTGCGCGGCGTGTTGATGACGACGTCCGGCCCCGAATTCATGGTGTTGAAGTCGAGCGAGCAGATGTCGGGCTTGAGCAGCTCGACATGGCGCACGCGCTCCAACGGCGGCAGCAAGGTGCTGCCGGGCGCGGCGACGCGCGGGTCGTGCTCGCTGGGGATGAAGCGCCCGCCGGGACCGGTGGTCAGGTTGATGATGAGTTCGCGGTCGGCGCGGCGGATGCGGTCGACGACGTCGCGGTAGAGCTCGACCTCCATCGACGGCTTGCCGGTGGCGGGGTCGCGCACATGGATGTGGACCGCGGCGGCGCCGGCGGCAGCCGCGGCCAGGCATTCGCCCGCGATCTGCTCGGGCGTGATCGGCAGGTGCGGCGTCTGATCGGGTTTCGTCAGGTTGCCGGTGACGGCGCAGGTGAGGACAGTCTTGTTCATCGCGGTGCTCGGTGGGCCGGAACCGGCCACTGCCAAAGAGGGTGTCAGAGGTGGCGGCCGCCGTCGACGACGATGCGGGTGCCGGTGGCGTAGCGCAGCGTGGTCGCGCAGGCCTGGACGGCGGCGGCCACGTCGTCGGCCGTGCCGACCCGGCGCAGCGGCATGCCGGCCGCGGCCTTGGCGTTGAAGTCGGGGCCACGGCCGGGCACGAAGCCGGTGTCGACGACGCCCGGCGACACCGTCAGCACGCGCACCGCCGGCGCCAGCGCGCGCGCCAGCGCATCGCCGACGATGTCGATGCCGGCTTTCGCCGCCACATAGGCCAGGTTGCTGCCGACGCCGGTGAAACCGGCGATCGACGAGATGTTGACGATCAAGCCGTCGCCCGACGCCTTGAGCAGCGGCGCGAAGGCGCGGATGGTGGCAATGACGCCGCGGAAGTTCACGCGCAGCATCTCGTCGATGAGCTCGTCGCTCAAGGCCTCGAGGTCGGCCGCCGGCACCGGCTTCGTGTGGCCGGCACTGTTGATGAGGATGTGCAGCGCCGGCACCTGCTGCGCCACGGCAGCGGCGGCGGCTTGCAGGCTGGCGCTGTCGGTGACTTCGGCGCGCAGTGCGAAATGGCCGCTGCCGGGCAGCGAGGCGGCTTTGGCGTCGGCGTCGCCGGCCTGGCGGTACAGCAGCACGCAGCGCGC
>JAUYAJ010000406.1 GCA_030693565.1 Rubrivivax sp. | reverse complement strand
AGCGTGCCCCTTCCGGTCGTTTTGTCTGGTGGGTTGAATCCTGCCAACGTGACCGATGGTGTGCAGCGCGTCCGGCCTTGGGCCGTTGACGTGAGCTCCGGCGTGGAGATCGGCAAGGGCCTGAAGAGCGCCCCGCTGATGCGCCGGTTCTGCAAAGCGGTGCGCGAGGCCGACGCCGAGATCGCCGCGAGTTGAATCAGGAATCCAAGATGCTGAATTACGAGCAACCCGATGCCCGCGGGCATTTCGGGCCCTACGGCGGCAGCTTTGTCGCCGAGACCTTGACCCACGCGCTGCTCGAACTGCAGGCCAGCTACGAGCAGGTGCGCCACGACGCCGCGTTCCAGGCCGAGTTCCAGTACGAGCTGGCGCACTTCGTCGGCCGGCCGAGCCCGATCTACCACGCCGCGCGCACCAGCCGCGAGATCGGCGGCGCGCAGATCTACCTCAAGCGCGAAGACCTCAACCACACCGGCGCACACAAGGTCAACAACACCATCGGCCAGGCGCTGCTGGCGCGGCGCATGGGCAAGAAGCGCGTCATCGCCGAAACCGGCGCCGGCCAGCATGGCGTGGCGACGGCAACGATCTGTGCCCGCTACGGCATCGAATGCGTGGTCTACATGGGCAGCGAGGACATCAAGCGCCAAAGCCCCAACGTCTACCGCATGCACTTGCTGGGTGCCACCGTGGTGCCGGTGGACAGCGGCAGCCGCACGCTCAAGGACGCGCTCAACGAAGCGCTGCGCGACTGGGTGACCAACGTCGAGAGCACCTTCTACATCATCGGCACCGTCGCCGGCCCGCACCCTTACCCGATGATGGTGCGCGACTTCCAGCGCGTCATCGGCGACGAATGCCTGCAGCAGATGCCGGCGCTGGCCGGGCGCCAGCCCGACGCGGTGATCGCCTGCGTGGGCGGCGGCAGCAACGCGATGGGCATCTTCTACCCCTACATCCCCCACGAGGGCACGCGCTTGATCGGCGTCGAGGCCGCCGGCCTGGGGCTGGACAGCGGCAAGCACGCCGCTTCGCTGTCGGCCGGCTCGCCCGGCGTGCTGCATGGCAACCGCACCTACCTGCTGCAGGACGAAAACGGCCAGATCATCGAGACCCACTCGGTGTCGGCCGGCCTGGACTACCCCGGCGTCGGCCCCGAACATGCGCACCTGAAGGACATCGGCCGTGCCGAGTACGTGGCGATCACCGACGACGAAGCGCTGAAGGCCTTCCACCATCTGTGCCGCACCGAAGGCATCATCCCGGCGCTGGAATCGAGCCATGCGGTGGCCTACGCGATGAAGCTGGCGGCCACCATGCGGCCCGACCAGCATCTGCTCGTCAATCTCTCGGGGCGCGGCGACAAAGACATCGGCACTGTGGCCGACATCTCGGGCGCTGACTTCTTCTGCCGGCCCTCGTGCCGTGGCCAGGTTCTCAAGGGCGTGATCGCCACCGCCGGGGTGCAGCGATGAGCCGCATAGCCGCCACCTTGCAGGCGCTGAAGGCGCAAGGGCGCTGCGCGCTGATTCCCTACATCACCACCGGTGACCCGTTTGCCGACCTGACGCCGCAGATCATGCACGGCCTGGCCGATGGCGGCGCCGACATCATCGAACTCGGCGTGCCCTTCTCCGACCCGATGGCCGACGGCCCGGTGATCCAGAAAGCGGGTGAACGTGCACTGGCGCGCGGCGTCGGCATGCCCCAGGTGCTGGCGGCGGTGCGCGAATTCCGCACTCGCAACCAGTCCACGCCGGTGGTGTTGATGGGTTACGCCAACCCGATCGAGCGCTTCGACCAGCGCGAAGGGCAGGGCGCTTTCATCGCCGCCGCCCAGGCTGCCGGTGTCGACGGCGTGCTCGTCGTCGACTACCCACCCGAGGAGTGCGAGGACTTCGCCGCGCAACTCAAGGCCGCCGGCCTGGACTTGATCTTCCTGCTGGCGCCGACCTCCACCGACACACGCATGCAGCAGGTCGGCCGCATCGCCAGCGGCTATGTCTACTACGTGTCGCTCAAAGGGGTGACCGGCGCCGGCCACCTCGACACCGCGGCGGTCGACGCGATGCTGCCGCGCATCCGCGCCCATGTCAGCGTGCCGGTGGGGGTAGGTTTCGGCATCCGCGACGCCGCCACCGCGCGCGCGCTGGCGCGCTCGGCCGACGCGGTGGTCATCGGCACCAAGCTGGTGCAGATCCTGGAAACGCAGACGCGCGACAATGCGCCAGCCGCGGCGCAGGCCTTCATGGCCGAGATTCGCGCCGCAATCGACGCGCCCTCGCAGGAGTAAGCACATGGCCCATCACCCCACCAGCACCGGAGCCGCACCATGAGCTGGCTCGACAAGCTGCTGCCGCCGAAGATGCAGCCCACCGACCCCACTGGGCGCCGCACGGTGCCCGAGGGTTTGTGGATCAAGTGCCCGGCCTGCGAGACCGTGCTCTACAAGTCCGACCTCGAGCAAAACCTCAACGTCTGCCCGAAGTGCGACCACCACCACCGTGTCGGTGCTCGCGATCGCCTGAACGGCTTTCTCGACGCCGAAGGCCGCTACGAGATCGGCCAGGAAGTGCTGCCGGTCGACGCACTGAAGTTCCGCGACAGCAAGAAGTACCCCGAACGGCTCAAGGCCGCGCTCGAAACCTCCGGCGAAACCGACGCGCTGGTGGTGATGGGCGGCGCGGTGATGAGCGTGCCGCTGGTCGCCGCCTGCTTCGAGTTCGACTTCATGGGCGGATCGATGGGCTCGGTGGTTGGCGAGCGCTTCGTGCGCGGCGTCGAGACCGCGGTCGAACAGAAAGGACCCTTCGTCCGCTTCACCGCCACGGGCGGCGCGCGCTTGCAGGAGGGCTTGATAAGCCTGTTGCAGAGGGCCAAGACCAACGCCGCGCTGACACGGCTGGC
>JAUYAJ010000560.1 GCA_030693565.1 Rubrivivax sp. | reverse complement strand
CCGGCGCCGATGACGGCGCCGCGCTGGATGCGTGCACCTTCCAGGATCACGCAGTTGGCGCCGATCCAGACGTCGTCCTCGATCACGATGCCGGTCTTGCCGACGAACAGTGGCGACGGCTCGACAAAGCCCTGGTACATGACGGGGGTGTCGCGCGCACGGAACTCATGCGATGTCGGCGAGAACACGCAGTTCGCCGCGATCATCACGTGGCGGCCGATGCTCATGCCGTTGCCGGTGTACATCACAACGCCGGGGTTGATGACGGTGTGCGCGCCGATCGTCAGGTCGCCCATGCCCCCGGCGGGCTTGATCTTGACGAAGGAGTCGATGGTCACGAAGTCTTCAATGACGATCTTCGAGCCTTTCACCGAATCCTCGATGTCGGCAAACCTGGAGATCTTGGCGGAGGCGGAGATGATCAGCATCGGCGTGAGTGGGTTGTGGAGCGGTGGCGGCAGGCGTTCAGAGGCCACCGGTGACCGGGACGTTGACGCCGGTCATGAAGTCCGATTCCGGTGACAGCAGGAAGCGCAGCACCGGCGCCACGTCGGTGGGCAGGCCGTTGCGTTTCCGGGGGTGGTTGTCGGCGTTGATCTCGACGATCTTGCCGGGAATGTCGGCCAGGAACGGGGTCTCGATCATCGACGGCGAGACCGCGTTGATGCACAGTTTCTTGCCGGCATATTCGGCGGCCAGCGCCTTCATCAGGCCCAGCATCGCGTACTTGCCGGTGACGTAGTGCGCCATCGCGGCGGGCGGCGTGCCGCTGGTGTAGCTGCTGAGCATGAAGACCACCTTGCCTTGCTTGCGCGCCGCCATCCGCGGCAGGTAGCGGCCAAGCAGGCGCACGGCGGTCTGCAACTGCAGGTCGACCTGCAGCCTGAAGTCGTCCCAGTCCAGATCCTTGAAGCGCTGCAGCGTGAACCGCGGCGCGGCCAGCAGCACCACCGCGTCAGGGCAGTCGGTCTGCGCTTGGACGGCGGCGAGCAGGCTGTCGATGCCTGCCGCGGTCGACAAGTCGGCCTGCAGCGGCAGCAGGCGGGATGCCACTTCCGGCTGCAGCGCCAGCAAGCGCTCGGCGCCTTGGTGGCAGTGGGCAAGGATGGTCGTCTGCGGGTCCGCGATTTCGCGCACCAGTTCGCAGCCGATCGCTGACGAAGCGCCGACGATCAGCACCTGGCGCGGCCTTGATGCGGACTCACTCATCGCCGGCGGGGGCGCTGAAGCCCGAACGGATCTTGGCGCGCGACACCTTCTTGCCATGCTGGTTCGTGATGTGGGCACGGATCTCGATCTGGCCGAGCTCGGCGTGTACGGCAGCGACCTCGCCGACGATGGTCAGCCGGTCGCCGGGGAAGACCGGCGCGACGAAGGATGCATCCACGCCTTGCAGCAAGGCATGACGCCCCGGCAGGTGGACACCGACCAGGGTGGAATAAAAGCTGGCAGTCAGCATGCCGAAGACGACCCGGTCCAGGAAACCTTGCGCGCGCGCGAATGCGCGGTCGGTGTGCAGCGGATTGACATCGCCGGACAACTGCATGAAACGGTCGACCATGTCCGAACTGACCTCGGCGTCGAAGTTGACACTGAAGCCCGGGCGCAGATCGCCGATCTGGAACCGATTCACCGCTCAGCCCGTCTTGCCGGCGACCAGGTCGATCATCTCGCCGACGTTGGCCAGCGACTTCGACTCGGCCAGGGTGATCTGGATCTTGAACTCGCGCTCGATCGCCACCAGCAGGCTGATCTGCGCCAGCGAGTCCCAGTCCTCGATGTCGGCGGCGGTGGTCGCGCGTGCGAGCACGATAGCCGGGTCGTCCAGCACGTCGCGGAATATCTCCGTCATCTGCTGGGTGATCTCCTGAAGTGTCATTTGTTGACCTCGATGTGCAGGTTTCTGGGCAAGTAGGCGCCGCTGATGTCGAGTCGCCAGGACTCGCCGGCGCCGGGCTGGGGCTCGGCCGGCTCGAAGCCGAAGTCGGCGTACATCCGGGCCACCATCGAATTCTTGGCGCTGGCCAGGTAGTGGCCGACGATGGCGCTCAGGCCTTGTGCGCGCGCTTGCACCACCAGCGCGTCGAGCATCGCGGCTTCCATGCCGCGCTTGAGCACGCGGCAACTCATCAGCCACAGGTCGACGAACAAGCTCTGCTCCACACGGCGGCCCAGCACCACCGAGACGATGCCATTGTCCCCGAAGCTGTCGACCAGCCGGCCGTAGAGCAGCACCTGGCCAGGGTCGCGCGCCGCCTCGGTCAGCTCGGCCAGTGTGTAGCGGCGGGTCGTCAGGTTGAACTGGTTGGTCTTGTTGGTGAGCTGCGTCACACGGTCCAGGTAGACGGGAGGCACCGGCAGGATCTCGGCCTGCATCTGCAGCGAGGCCAGGAACTCGCCGTAGTTGGCGAACTTCTGCTGCTGGCTGTCGCGCGCCCGGTTGTCGGCGTACATCGCGCTGCGCTGTGCGTCCTCGCGCGACACGCCGGTCGATTCGAACAGGCCGGAGCGGTCCAGTATCTTCAGGTACTGGCTCACGTCGCTGCCGAGCTCGGGCACGGTGACGCGGGGTGCCTGCGATCGCACGATGCTGCGTTCGGCCGGGTTGTCGTCGGCGAACACCAGGCTGTCGATGCCGATGTTCAGGCGCCGCGCGATCTCGGTGATGTTGTCGCTCTTGGGCTGCCAGTTGGCGATGAACTCGGAAAAGTCGTCCAGCTTCAGCACGCTGTCGGGGTGCGTGAACGCCTCTTTGGCGACCGCCTCGTCGTTCTTCGAGCACACGGCCAGGATCACGCCTTGCTGCTTCAGCGCCTTGACATAGGTCTGGAATTCGGTGTGCGCTTCGGCGAGGGCGGTCTCCTTGCCGATCTGGATGCCGGCCAGGCCGTCATCGCCGATGACACCGCCCCAGAGCGTGTTGTCCAGGTCCAGCACCAGGCATTTCTTGCTCTTGCCGAGCAAGGCCTTGACGATGCTGGCCACGCTGTGCGCCACGTGCGGCAGCGCAGCCAGGCCCATCGCGTACTTGTAGGCGTGCTTGGCCTGCAGGTCGTACCAGCTGTCCAGCCCCAGGCGCGCCGACAGGTAGTGGATGTCGTTGAGCTGCAGGTTCGGCCGCTGGCGCGCGGCGGCTGCGAAGCGGGCGTTCAACTCGGCAGTGAAGCGGGTGTGGCCGGCCACCGCGCTCGCATCCAGGTTGCCCAGGCCACGGTACAGCGGCAGCTCGAAGTTGTTCTGGATCACCGGGCAGCCGTGGTCCTCGTCGATGCGCTGCCACAGCGCCTCGAAGCGCGCGAGCTCGCTGGCCAGCAAGGCGTCGACCTCACGCTCATCATCGCCAGGCGACGGATAGCCGCTGAGGTTGAGGTTGCTCGTGTGGAGGTAGATGAACTCGGGCCGGAACTGCTGCAGCCCCGACTCCGGGAACAGGATGTCTTCGGTGTAGCGGTTGAACTCGGACTCGTAGAACTCCGGCCGGATGCCGGCTTCGAGCAGGAACAGCTCGAGCATGTCCTTGACTTCGGCCGTCGTCGAGCCGCCCAGGATCGCGATGCGCTTGTCGACCAGCTCGCCGTGGGCGAGCAGCTCGCGCCGGATCGCGCGCTTCTTGCGCAGCAGATGGTGCGCGTCGATGGGGTAGGTGATCGGGCTGCTCATGGTTCAGCACGCAGGTGGCGGGGAGCCGCGGCGCGGCAGGCTGCGCATGCGGCGGGGTTCGACAGCGGTGCGCGCTGCCGCGGCGTTCACGCAGCCTCGGCCATGGAATGTTGCTCGGCTTGTGCCTTCAGCGCCTGGTTGGTCTGGGCCATCAGGTTGATGTAGATCGGCAGGTGCTTGACGTCGAGTTGGGCGAGGAACACGTAAAGCATCCGGGCCAGCGCGAACTGCGCCGGGTCGCGCATCTCGCTCTCGAAGTTGAGAATGAACGAGATCTTGGTCATCACCACCTTCTGCATCAGCTCGAGCTTTTGCAGGTCGGTGAGATGGCTCGACTCCAGGAACAGGCGGGCAAAGTGCAGCAGCCTGCGGCCTTGGAAGAAGTAGCGGTCGTCGGCCTCCTTGGGCAGCTTGACCTGGTACTTGGCGTCCTCGATGCCGGCCACGTAGAGCACGGTCTCGGGCAGCGTCAGGATCCCGTGTTCCAGCATCTGACGCACCAGGAAGTACTCGTCGTCTGCCAGGTCGCTGCTGGCGGCGCCGAACCATTCGATCGTGCTCTTGCGGTGCAGGCCGTAGAACATGCTGTGCGGCGTGGTCTGGTAGAACGCCATCACGTCGCCATGGCGGTTCTGACCGGTCATCTTGGGCAGCTGGGCCGGGCCTTTCACGCCGAGCGCGCGGTTGTGGCGCATGAAGCCCGGCATCACCGTGCCCACGTCGTGGGTCAGCATGTGTTCGACGCAGGTCTCGATGAAGCGCGGGTCCCACTCGTCGTCGTCGGCGGCCCACATGAAGTAGTCGGCCGTCGACTGGTTCAGCACGTACTGGAAGTTCTTCAGGATGCCCAGGTTTTCAGGCTGGTTCGTGACCTTGATGCGCGGGTCCAGCTCGGCGCACTTGGCGAGCAGGGCCGCCACGATGGGGTTCGGCGACGCGTTGTTCGAGATCACGATCTCGACGTTCCGGTAGGTCTGGCTGGCGATGTGCTTGATGGTGCGGAACAAGCCGTCGGGCCGGTTGTAGGTCGGAATGCCGATGCTGACGAGCGGGGTCTCTTTCACGTGCGCCTCTTCTGGTCGTGACTGGTCGTGACGGGTCGTTGCGTCCGGTCAGAGCCGGGTGCGGCGCAGGAAGCCGTCGGGTGCCGAGGTGACCAGGATGCGGTCCTCGACCGAACGATCGATGACGAACTCGGGGTGATCCTTGATCCACTCCCAGATCGCGGTCTTCGGGTTGTTGCCCTTGCCCCACGGGCGGTCGGTCCAGACGTAGTCCGCAGGCATGTCTTCGACGAAGGTGTCGAAGACGACGCAGTAGCTGTCGACGCTCACCAGGTCGGCGTAGGCCTTGAGTTCGGCGAGCACATGCTCGTGGGTGTGGTTCGAATCCAGGCAGACCAGCACCTTCTTCTTGCCTCGCGCCAGCGCGCGCACCTGGGCGACGACATCGGGATCGACGCTGGAGCCTTCGATCAGCGAGATGCGGTGTGCCAGCGGATGCGATTCGATCGCCTGGCGGTTGTGATCGCGCACTTCGATGTCGATGCCGACGACCTCGCCTTCGCCGAGCATCTCCAGCAGCGAGGCTGACAGCATCAGCGAGCCGCCGTGGGCCACGCCGGTTTCGATGATGAGGTCGGGCTTGACGGCCCAGATGATCTCCTGCATGGCCATGGCGTCCATCGGCAGCTGGATCAGCGGCCGGCCCAGCCAGGAGAAGTTGTTCATGTACTTGCGTTCCAGCGCCATGCTGCGGAACGCGCTGGACAGGGCCCGGAATTCCTCGTCGCTGCCGAACGAGCCGATGCGTTGCTGCTTCTCAGCGCGGTAGCTGGGGTGGGCGTCGGGGGTGGTTTCGAGGTAGCTCATTCAGGTTCCTTTCTGTTGGCGGTAGTCCGCCAGGAATTGGGGAAAGTGGGTAACGAAGGGCCGGGGAGTGAAGTTGAACGCGGTGCGGACGCGGCCGATGTCGATCGGCGAGAAGTCCCAGCGGGCGGGGTTGGGCGCGGTCTCGACCGGGATGCCGAGCACCTCGCCGAGCATGCTGGCGATCGTGCTGTTGGCCACGCTCTCGCCGCTGGCGACGTTGAAGATGCCGCTGACGTCGGACATGGCGATGCGCGTCAGCAGCGCGACGACGTCGTCCAGCGCGATGTAGTCCTTGCGTGCCTCGGGCGCCGTTTGCATCACCGCCTTGCCGGTGCGCTGGGCTTCGAGCAGCAGCTGGTCGACGAAGGTGTCGGGATCACGCCGCAGGCCGATCACGTTCGACAGCCGCGCGACCTTCATGCCCGGGCGGCCGGCATGCAGGCACAGCGCCTCACCGGTCAGCTTGCTCAGGTTGTACAGATCGCTCGGATCGTTGGGGTTGACGCTGAGGTTCGCCGTCTCGCGGGTGTCGCTGCCGCCGGCATAGACACGCGTGCTCGACAAGTAGGTCAGGGACTCGAAGTCGGCTTCGGCGATCAGCCTGCGCAGCAGGCAGACATGGGCTTCGATGGTCTCCAGCGGCCGGACCCTGAAGTCGGCCGTGAGCCCGACGGTGTAGATCACGTGGCCCAGCGGCTCGTGCCACAGCGCCTGGGCGCCGCGTGCCGGTGCCTGGCAGGGCAGGGCCAGTCCGCGCGCATGCTCGGTCAGTGCGCGGCCGACGAAGCCGCTGCCGCCCAGCACCGTCAGCTGCGGGCCGCCGGGGCTGCGGGCGGCGGCCTGGACCGGGCGCTCGATCGCCATCATGTTCATCCGTCGATCCGCAGTTCGGGCACCGCGGTGACGAACCGGCCGCCCCATTCGCGCACGTAGGCGAGCTGGCTGGTCACCTCGTCGCGCAGGTTCCAGGGCAGGATCAGCACGCAATCGGGCTTGTCGGCCTGCAGATGGGCCTCGGTCACGATCGGGATCCGGCTGCCGGGCATGAAGCGGTTCTGCTTGGCCGGGTTGCGGTCCACCACGTAGGGCAGCAGGTCGGGGCGAACGCCGGCGAAGTTGAGCAGCGTGTTGCCCTTGGCGGCGGCGCCGTAGGCGCCAACGCGCCAGCCGCGCCGGCGCGCGTCGATGAGAAAGGCGACCAGGTCGTCCTTCACGCGCTCGGCGCGGGCCTGGTAGCCGGCATAGAAGTCCGCCGTCGTCACCCCGGCGGCCTGTTCTTCGGCCAGCACGGCGTCGACCGCAGCCGAGCGCTCGCGCTGGCCGCTGTCGGCGCGCTGCGCGTACACGCGCAGGCTGCCGCCGTGGGTGCCGAGCTTTTCGACGTCGAACACCTGCAGGCCGGCCGCGCTGAACACCGTCTGCACCGCGCTCAGCGAGAGGTAGGAGTAGTGCTCGTGGTACGCGGTGTCGAACTGCGTCTCCTGCGCCATGCGCAGCAGGTGCGGGAACTCGAACGTGGCCACGCCTTGCGGCTTGAGCAGGCGCGCGAAGCCGGCGACGAAGTCGTTGATGTCGGGCACATGGGCCAGCACGTTGTTGGCCGCCACCAGGTCGACCTGCCGGCCTTGCTGCGCCAGCGTGTCGGCCAGTTCGACGCCGAAGAATTGCTCGACGATCTCGATGCCTTTGGCGCGTGCCGCCGCGGCCGTGCCCGCGGTGGGCTCGATGCCGTAACAGGGGATGTCGGCTTGCTGCACGTACTGCAGCAAGTAGCCATCGTTGGCCGCGACCTCGGCGACCAGGCTGCGCGAGCCCAGCCCGAATCGCGCCCGCATGGACTCGACATAGGCTTTCGAGTGAGCCAGCCAGGATGTCGAGAAAGAGCTGAAGTAGGCGTAGTCGTCGGTGAACAGCGCTTCGCGGCCGGCATGGTCCTCGGTCTGCACCAGCCAGCAACCGGTGCAGGTCAGCAGGCGCAGCGGGAACCAGGTCTCGGGGGCTTGCAGCGCCGCGGCGTCGAGGTAGGCATTCGACGGCGGCGCACTGCCCAGGTCGAGGAAGGGCAGGGCGAGTTCGGCGCTGCAGTGGCGGCACTTCATGAGGACACTCCTTCGAATTCGGTCGCCAGGCGAGCGTGCGCCGCATCGCGCGGCGACATTTCGCTCACCGGCAGCGGCCAGTCGATGGCCAGCTGTTCGTCCAGCGGGTGGATGCCGCCTTCGGCGGCGGCGACATGGGGCGCCGAGTGGCAATACAGCATCTCGACGTCGTCTGTCAGCGTCTGGAAACCGTGGGCGAAGCCTTCGGGGATGAGCAGCGCGCAGCCGTTGTCGGCCGTCAAGGTGCTGGCGTGCCAGCGCAGAAAGGTCGGGCTGCCGGCGCGCAAGTCCACCGCGACGTCGAACACGGCGCCACGCAGGCAGCTCACGAGCTTGGCCTCGGCATGCGGTGCATGCTGGAAGTGCAAGCCGCGCACGCAGCCGCGGCGTGCCGTGTGCGTGTGGTTGATCTGGCGCACCGGTCTTGTCCAGCCGGCGGCGGCCAGTTCGTCGGTGCAGAACAGGCGCGACAGGAAGCCGCGCGCGTCACCCAGGCGTTGGCGCTGCACGAGCACCAGGCCGCTGAGCGGCGTCGGCTGAAGCTCGAAGCGCTTCATGGCTGCAGCGCCGGTTCGGCCGGACGTTCGATGATGGCGCGCACTTGCGCCGGCTGTTGCGCCGGTGCCGCGGTAGGCCGCGCCGCGCTGGCTTCGAAGTCGGCGATGTCCGACTCGCACAGCGCCATCACACTGGCGCCTTCGCCGTAGCGGCGGTACCAGTGCAGGCTGCGGCGCACCGACTCCTTCAGCCCCCAGCGCGGCTCGACAGCCAGCGCTGTGCGGGCGCGGGCCACTTCCAGCGCCAGCCAGCCGGCCTCGTGCGGGCCGGCGGTGTCGTCAGGGCAATGCCACTGGCCGCGGCCGTAGGCCTGGGCCGCCAGTTCGATGACTTCGCCGACCGTGGCCGCCTCGCCGGTGAGCGGGCCGAAGTTGTAGGCGCCGGCGAGCGACGGCTGGGCGCAGAGCCGCTCCGCCAGGCGCAGGTAGCCGGCAAGGGGCTCGAGCACATGCTGCCAGGGACGCACCGCCCGGGGCCGGCGGATGGTCAGCGGCTGCTGGGCCTGCCAGGCGCGCACGGCGTCGGGGATCAGGCGGTCTTCGGACCAGTCACCGCCGCCGATCACGTTGCCGGCACGTGCCGTGGCCACGGCCACGCCGGTGTCGGCCAGAAAGGCGTCGCGATAGCTTGCGGCCACCAGTTCGCTGGCGGCCTTGCTGGCGCTGTACGGGTCGTGGCCGCCGAGCGCGTCGTCTTCGCGGTAGGGATAGGCCCACTCGAGGTTGCGGTAGACCTTGTCGGTGGTGACGATGACGACGGCGCGCACGCCCTCGACGCCGCGCACGGCTTCGAGCAGGTGCGCCGTGCCCATGACATTGGTGGCGAAGGTCTCGACCGGACGGCGGTAGCTGGCGCGCACGAGCGGCTGCGCGGCCAGGTGGAGCACGATCTCGGGGCGGGCGCGGCGCACAGCCGCGGCCAGTGCGGCTTCGTCGCGGACGTCGCCCAGGCCGTCGCGTGGCGCCACGCCGGCGGGCAGCAGCGCGTGCAGGCTGGGCGGGGTCGCCGCCGGCAAGGCATAGCCGCTGACACTGGCGCCGAGCCGGTTCAGCCACAGGGCCAGCCAGCTGCCTTTGAAACCGGTGTGCCCGGTGACGAAGACGCGCTTGCCGCGCCAGAAAGCCGGATCCGGGTTCATCACCAGCATTTCCAGGGCGCGTTGCCGGAGAGCCAGAGCTCTTCGAGCTGGTTCTTTTCGCGCAAGGTGTCCATCGGCTGCCAGAAGCCGTTGTGCTCGAAAGCCATCAACTCGCCATCGCGGGCCAGCCCGGTCAGGGGCTCGATCTCCCAGGACGTCTTGTCGCCGTCGATGCGCGACAGGCACTGCGGCGACAACACGAAGAAGCCGCCGTTGATCATGCCGCCCTCGCCGCGTGGCTTTTCGGTGAAGCCATAGACCGAGCGGCCATCCATCTGGAGTGCGCCGTAGCGGCCGGGCGGCTGCACGGCGGTCACGGTGGCTTGCTTGCCATGCGATTTGTGGAACTCGATGCTGGCGGCGATGTCGACGCTGGCGACGCCGTCACCGTAGGTCAGGCAGAAGGCCTCTTCGTCCTTGAGGTGGGCGGCCACGCGCTTGAGGCGCCCGCCGGTCATCGTGTCTTCGCCGGTGTCCACCAGCGTCACGCGCCAGGGCTCGGCGTTGCGCTGATGCACTTCCATCTTGTTGCTGGCCATGCAGAACGTGACGTCCGACATGTGCAGGAAGTAGTTTGCGAAGTACTCCTTGATCATGTAGCCCTTGTAGCCACAGCAGATCACGAAGTCATTCACGCCGTTGGCGGAGTAGATCTTCAGGATGTGCCAGAGCATGGGCTTGCCACCGATTTCGATCATCGGTTTCGGCCGCAGGCCGGTCTCTTCCGAGATGCGGCTGCCTAGGCCGCCCGCCAGAATGACTGCTTTCATCACCCACCTCTTCAACGAAGCTCTGCACGCGCGATTTCGCGTTCGAGCTGAGGCATTGTTGGGCGAGGGCCTCTCCTGGCGTCGCGCGAAAACGCCGACATTCATCGGCTATTTCGGGGCGCTGGCGGCGCCGGGATGATTCACGAGGCTGCAACGCCGAACCCACCCGCCGAGCTGTGCGCCTGGCGGGTGGGTTCGGCGGCCGGCGCGCAGACCCCGCCGTCGTGGCAGGCCTGGCGGCGCCGAGGCGGCTGGCGTCAGATCATTGTGTAGGACTGCTGATCATCGTCGAACAGGCGGTTGCGCGGTACCAGGGCCACCGACGCCACCGAGCCCGTGCCCGGCGCCGTGGGCGTGGCGGCCGTGCCGTTGTTGCCCAGAAGGTTCGTCGCCGGTGCTGCCAGCAAGTCCCCGATGACCGGTGCCGTCGCGGCCTCCTTGCTGAACCAGACGTCGGCCATCTCGTGGCTCTTGCCGTCGCTGGTCTTGTAGCTTGACACCATGCCGACCAGGTTGCCGTTGTCGACCTTGTCGCTCAACAGGTAGCTCAGGTCGAGCTCGACGATCCCGAAGTCGGCCAGGCCGTGCAGCTCGCCGGCGTCGGTCTTGCCGTCACCGTTGGCGTCGATCCACAGTTTCAGTTCACCGAAGTTGGCGTCGGCAGCAGTGATCTTGCCGTCACCGTTGGTGTCCTCCAGGGCGAGGGCTGCGTAGCCGTTGCCCATGCGCTGGCCTTGCTCGTTGCGCGTGGCCACACCATAGAGCTCGGAGCCGTCGTTGATGATGCCGTCGCCGTTGCGGTCACGCGCCAGCAGGGCGTCTCCACCGGCCATCCAGCCCACCTTGCGGCTCGTGTCGCCGGTGCCAGCCAGGTCGAAGTGCACGCCATCGATGGCACTGCGCGTCTGGATGCCGTTGCCGTTCAGGTCGAGCATGATCGGCGAAGCCGTCAGCATCGCGTCGAGCTGGCTCGAGGTCATCACGGCGACGTCGGCGGTCTCGAAGGCCGCGATCTGCGACATCGACATCGCTTCGAGGTCACGGGTTTCAAGTCCGGCGATCTGGTCGGTCGTGAAGGCGACGATCTGGTCCGTGGTCAGCGCCGCAGCCTGCGCCGTGGTCATGGCCGCGATCGAGGCGCTGCTCAGCGAAGCAAACTGGTCCGTCGTCAGGGCGGCGAACTGTGTGGTGGTCAGGGCCTGGATCTGGGTCGTCGAGAAGGCTCCGATGCCGTCGGTGCTGATGGCGCGCAGGTCGGTCGTTTCCAGCGCCGCGACCTGGTTCGTGGTCAGCGCACTCAGCTGAGTGGTCGACATCGCGCTCACCTGGTCGGAGCTCAGCGCCTGGATCTGCGCGGCCGTCAGGGCGCGCAGGTCGGCCGTCTCGATCGCAGCGAAGTCGCTGGTCTCGATGGCCGCGATCTGGGCCGTGGTCATCGCCGCGAACTGGGCAGTGCCCAGGGCGACGATCTGGTCAGAGGTCAGCGCGACGATGGCGTCGGTGCTCAGCGCACGGATCTGGGCCGACGTCAGCGCGTTCAGGTCGGCCGTCTCCATGGTGGAGATCTGGTCGGTGGTCAGGGCGGCGAGCTGGGCGGTCGTCAGAGCGCGGATCTGG
>JAUYAJ010000397.1 GCA_030693565.1 Rubrivivax sp. | reverse complement strand
TGCGGCTGTCGGTGACGGCGACCATGGCGATGCAGTCGACCGGGCAGGCCGGCACGCACAGTTCGCAGCCGGTGCACAAGTCGTCGATGACAGTGTGCATCAGCTTGGACGCGCCGACGATGCAGTCGACCGGGCAGGCCTTGATGCACAGCGTGCAGCCGATGCACCAGGCTTCGTCGATCACCGCCAGCGCGCGCGCGCCCTCGGCGCCGCACGACGGGTCCAGCGGCAGTGGCGGTTGGCCGCTGATCGTGGCCAGCCGGGCGATGCCTTCGGCGCCGCCCGGCGGGCAGCGGTTGATGGCGGCCTCGCCGCTGGCGATGGCCTGCGCATAACCGCGGCAGTCGGGGTAGCCGCAGCGTGTGCACTGGGTTTGCGGCAAGGCCGCGTCGAGCGCCGCGCTCAGGCTGGCGATGACGGTGATCGGACGCGAGGGCAGGGCGGTGTCGGGCACCGCCCGATTATCACTTTGCCCGGCGCGACTTCAGTGGCACGACGCGCGACGCCACCGCTGCGCCCGTGGCGCTGGCGCGTTCGTAGCGGGTGATGAAGGTCTTGACCTCGGGGTAGACCTTGTCGCGCCAGCGTCGACCCGAGAAGATGCCGTAGTGACCGGCGCCCTCGGCTTCGTAGTGGAACTGGTCGGTCATGGCGATGCCGGTGCACAGGCCATGGGCGGCGCGGGTCTGGCCGACACCGGAGATGTCGTCGAGTTCGCCTTCGATGGTCAGCAGCGCGGTGCCGGTGATGTCTTGCGGGCGCACGCGCTGGCCGCGCACGTCCCAGGTGCCGTTGACGAGGGAGAAGTCCTGGAACACGGTCTTGATGGTGTCCAGGTAGTACTCGGCCGGCATGTCGAGCACGGCGTTGTACTCGTCGTAGAACTGGCGGTGCGACTCGGCGCTGTCGTCGTCGCCGCGGATCAGGTCGAGGAAGTAGTCGTAATGGCTGGAGACATGGCGGTCGCGGTTCATTGCCACGAAGCCGCTGTGCTGCAAGAAGCCGGGGTAAACGCGACGGCCGGCGCCGGGGAAGTTCTGCGGCACGCGGTGGATGACGTTGTTCTCGAACCAGCTGTGGCTCTTGTTGACGGCGAGGTCGTTGACCGAGGTCGGACTGCTGCGGGCGTCGATCGGCCCGCCCATCATCGTCATCGTCAGCGGCGTCGGCTCGCCGTTGCTGGCCATCAGCGAGACCGCAGCCAGCACCGGCACCGTGGGCTGGCAGACCGAGATCACGTGGACCGCGGGGCCGACCTGGCGGATGAAGTCGATGATGTAGTGCACATAGTCATCGAGGTGGAACGGGCCTTGGTCGGCCGGCACCATGCGGGCGTCGGTCCAGTCGGTGATGAAGACCTTGTGGTCGTGCAGCAGGCTCTTGACGGTGTCGCGCAGCAGGGTCGAATGGTGGCCCGACAGCGGCGCCACCACCAGCACGGTGGGCTGGCCCTTCATCTGCTCGAGCGCCTGCGGTTTGTCGGTGAAACGCTTGAAGCGCAACAGGCGGCAGAACGGCTTGGTGGTGACCACCTGCTCCTGAACGGCGACGTCAACACCGCCGACGGTGGCGCTGGTGATGTTGAACTGCGGCTTCTCGTAGTCCTTGGCCAGCCGGTGCATGAGGTCGAAGCCGGCGGACACACGCTGCGCGAGCGGGGTGTGCGCAAACGGCGACAAGGGGTGGTCGAACAGCTTGGCCGAGGCGCTGGCGAACTCGGAGAACGGCGCCATCAGAGCGCGCTGTGCTTCGTAGAGTTGGTAGAGCATCAGGGGTCTCCGGTGAGGGCCCGGGGCGGTCAGGGGCACGAAGCCGTCGGCCGCCAGGCGTCAGAAAGGGTCGGGTCGATCTTTTGGTGCGTTGCAGCAAATGTACGACGGATGCGACCATCGTGCGCCGGAATGCTCACAGGCGAAGCCCTGAATAGCCGCAAATCCAGGGTTCTTCTCGGATCTGCTGTCGCCAATGTGACGCCGCGCTGGCGCGGGCCGGGGCACGGACCCAGCCCGCACCAGGGTTCACATCACCTTGGCCAGCGCCGCCACCACAGCGTCGATGTTGCGGCTGTTGATCGCCGCCACGCAGATGCGGCCCGAGTCCAGGCCGTAGACGCCGAACTCGCTGCGCAGGCGCAGCATCTGCTCGCGCGACAGCCCGGAGTAGCTGAACATGCCTTGCTGGCGCGTGATGTAGCTGAGGTCGCCGGTCTGGCCGGCGGCCTGCAGCCGTTTCACCAGCTCTTTGCGGGTCGCGCGGATGCGCTCGCGCATGCCGGTCAGCTCGGTTTCCCACTGCGCGCGCAGCGCCGGCGTGTTGAGCACGGTGGCGACGACGGTGGCGCCAAAGGTCGGCGGGTTGGAGTAGTTGGTGCGGATGGCGATCTTCAGCTGCGACAGCACGCGCGCGCATTCGTCCTTGTCGCGGCAGACCACGCTGAGCCCGCCGACGCGCTCGCCGTAGAGCGAAAAGCTCTTCGAGAACGAGGTCGAGACCAGGAAGTCGATGCCGCTGGCCAGGAACTGGCCGACGACAGCGCCGTCCTCGTTGATGCCTTCGCCAAAGCCCTGGTAGGCCATGTCGAGGAAGGGCACCAGGCCGCGCACCTTGCAGGCGGCGACGACCTCGTCCCACTGCGCCGGCGTCAGGTCGCAGCCGGTCGGGTTGTGGCAGCAGGCGTGCAGCACGACGATGGTGCCGGCGGCGGTGCTGTTGAGCACCGCCAACATGGCGGCGAAACGCACCCCGCGGGTGGCGGCGTCGTAATACGGGTAGGTGTCGACCTCGTAGCCGGCGTTGCTGAACAGCGCGCGGTGGTTCTCCCAGCTCGGGTCGCTGATCAGCACCCGGGCCTGGGTGTCGATCTTCTTCAGGAAATCGGCGCCGACCTTGAGCGCGCCAGTGCCGCCCAGCGTTTGCACGGTGGCGATGCGGCCCGCAGCGACGGCCTCGCTGTCGGCGCCGAAGGCCAGTCCCTGGACGGCGCGGTCGTAAGCGGCGATGCCGTCGATCGGCAGGTAGCCCTTGGCCTTGGGCGACTCCAGCAGCTGCTTTTCGGCCGCCGCCACGCAGGCCAGCACCGGCAGTTTGCCTTCGTCGTTGAAGTAGACGCCGACGCCCAGGTTGACCTTGGCCGGGTTGGTGTCGGCGTTGAACTGCTCGGTCAGACCCAGGATCGGATCACGCGGGGCCATCTCAATGGCGGCAAAGAGGGACATGACGGATTTCCTAGAAGGGCGGGGCGGGGCTCGGCTGCGCAGTGCGGCCCGGTGCTGTAGGCTGGCGGGTTGACTGCGTGCTTACCCTTGATTCTAGGACCGACCTGATGAGCGAACTTGCCGAAGCGACCCCCGCCAGTGCCGACCCCGCGGCGGGCGAGTTCGTCGACTTCCCCGATTCGCCGTTCCAGCTCTTCCAGCCCTATGCGCCGGCGGGTGACCAGCCGGCGGCGATCGACAAGCTGGTCGAAGGCGTGCGCGACGGCCTGAGCTTCCAGACCTTGCTCGGCGTCACCGGCTCGGGCAAGACCTTCACGATGGCCAATGTGATCGCCCGCCTGGGGCGCACGGCCATCGTGTTCGCGCCCAACAAGACGCTGGCGGCGCAGCTCTACAGCGAGTTCCGCGACTTCTTTCCGCGCAACGCGGTTGAATACTTCGTCAGCTACTACGACTACTACCAGCCCGAGGCCTACGTGCCGCAGCGCGACCTGTTCATCGAGAAGGACAGCGCGATCACCGAGCACATCGAGCAGATGCGCCTGAGCGCCACCAAGAGCTTGCTCGAGCGCCGCGACGTCGTCATCGTCGCCAGCGTCAGCGCGATCTACGGCATCGGCAACCCGGCCGACTATCACAAGATGGTGATGACGCTGCGTGTCGGCGACCGCATGGGCCAGCGCGACGTCATCCAGCAGCTGATCCGCATGCAGTACCAGCGCAACGACACCGACTTCACGCGCGGCAACTTCCGTGTCCGCGG
>JAUYAJ010000383.1 GCA_030693565.1 Rubrivivax sp. | reverse complement strand
GAACTCCACCACGCCATAACGTTCGGGGTCGTGCACGTGCTAGGCGAACTCGCAGTCGCCTCGGCTGCGGTCATTGGCGCGCTGCAGCAGTGGCTGCACGTCGTGGCCGTGGAAGATGTTGTCGCCCAGCACCAGGGCGCTGGGCTGGCCGGCGACGAAGTCACGGCCGAGGATGAAAGCCTGCGCCAACCCGTCCGGGCTGGGCTGCACGCAATAGCTCAGGTTCATGCCCCAGCGGCTGCCGTCGCCGAGCAGCGCCTGGAAGCGCGGCGTGTCTTGCGGCGTGCTGATGATCAGCACCTCGCGCATGCCGGCGAGCATCAGCGTGCTCAGCGGGTAATAGACCATCGGCTTGTCGTAGACCGGCAGCAGCTGCTTGCTCATCGCCAGCGTGGCGGGGTGCAGGCGGGTGCCGGAGCCGCCGGCGAGGATGATGCCTTTGCGTTGCATGTGTTGTCCTGAGATATCGGTTCAGCGGCCCAGCACTTCGGTGAGCAGCCGCTCGACGCCGTCCTGCCAGGGCGGCAGCTGCAGCCCGAAGGCGGCCTGCAGCCGGCCGGTGGCCAGGCGTGAATTGAGCGGCCGCTGCGCCGGTGTCGGGTAGTCGCTGGTGGGGATGGGGAGGATGGCAGCTGCCGCCACCTTCACCGGCTGGCCGAGCGCGCGTGCGCGTTCGATGACCAGGCGGGCATAACCGTGCCAGCTGGTCTGGCCGCCGGCCACGCAGTGGTAGGTGCCGGCCAGCGCCGGTTCGGCGCGCACGCGGCGCAGCGCGTGGGCGGTGACGTCGGCCAGCAGGTCGGCGCCGGTGGGCGCGCCGATCTGGTCGTCGATGACCTTGAGCAGATCGCGCTCAGCCGCCAGCTTGAGCATGGTGCGCGCGAAGTTGCCGCCGCGCGCGCCGTAGACCCAGCTGGTGCGCAGGATCAGGTGCTGGCAGCCGCTGGCGCGGATCAGCTGCTCGCCTTCGAGCTTGGTGCGGCCGTAGACGCTGAGCGGGCCGGTCGGCGCGTCTTCGTCGCGCGGCGCGTTGCCGCTGCCGTCGAACACGTAGTCGGTGCTGTAGTGCACCAGCAGCGCGCCCAGGGCCTTGGCTTCGCGGGCGATGACGCCGGGTGCGCCGGCGTTGATGCAACGCGCCAGTTCGGGTTCGCTCTCGGCTTTGTCGACCGCGGTGTGCGCTGCCGAGTTGACGATGACATCGGGCGCCAGCGCGCGGATCATCGGTGCCAGCGCCTCGGGATCGCTGAAGTCGGCGCGCCAGGGGCCGGTGCTATCGAAGTCGAGCGCGGTGACATCGCCCAGCGGCGCGAGCGAGCGCTGCAACTCCCAGCCGACCTGGCCGTTCTTGCCCAGCAGCAAGATCTTCATGCGCGCGCCGCGTAGTTGGTGGCCAGCCAGTCGCGGTAGCCGCCGCTCTGCACGTTGGCCACCCAGTCGGCATGTTCGAGGTACCAGGCCACGGTCTTGCGGATGCCGGTCTCGAAGGTCTCGGCCGGGCGCCAGCCCAGTTCGCTCTCG
>JAUYAJ010000381.1 GCA_030693565.1 Rubrivivax sp. | reverse complement strand
CAGTCTTTTCCAATCCAGGTATGAGCCTGGAGCGCCCTGAGATCGATGACGCGAAGCGAGTCGATCCGTTGTAAGTCTGGCCAGTGTATTGGGGCCCGGGTTCTTGGGTTCATCAACCGTGGTCGCGGGCTGTGGGCATGTGGGCGAAGGAGCGGGCGGTGGGCAACGTGTACTCACGTTGTCCACGGGCCGCACCGGTGCGCGCCAGCGCATCGTCCACATGTCCACAGCCCTGCCGACCTGCGCGGGCTTGGCCGTATCAGCCGGTGCGTGTGGCGGCTCGTCTGAACAGCGCCTGGCGGGCCTCGCCCAGTTCCTCGGCGGCTTGCACATCGGTCAGTGCCCGCGCGAGTTGCTGCAACTCCAGCAGCGTGACAGCGGGCCGCAAGAAGCTCGCCGCGTCAGGCAGGCTGGCCAGCTTGTCCAGTGGCGTCATCGCGTCGCGCGGGCGGTACACGCGCTTGATGCGCCCGGGCTTCTTGGGGTCGGGCAGTTCGGTGGCAAACAGGCACGGCCGGTGGAAGTTCAGGAACGGGTTGAGGTACTCGCGGCAGTAGGTGTCGAAGCGAGCCGCATGGCGGCGGTGGATGTGCTCGTAGCCGAACTCCTTGCGTATCACGGCCCCATTCTTCGTCTCGGCCAGGCCGTTGTCGTTGCTGTGCCGCGGGCGGCTGCGCGTGAACTCGATGCGCAGCTTGTCCAGCAGCCGCGCCACCTTGTGGTTGACATACTCGCTGCCGTTGTCGGCGTGGAAGCCAAGAATCTCGAACGGAAACTGCGCCAGCATCTGCTCGATGACGCTCAGCAGGTGCGCCTCGGAGATTGCTTGCACGCTGGCCACTACCTGCCACTGGGTGATGCAGTCCACCGCGTTGATGTGGTACAGCCCCTTGACGCCGTCCAGGTCGCCCTGGTGCACGCTGTCGATGCGGATGAAGCCGGGTCGGCCCTCGGGCGCCGGAGCTTTGCGCACGCCGATCTGGGTGTTCTTGCTCGGCTGGGTCTTGGTCAGCAACACACGCTGGTTGCGGTAGAGCGCGCTGTTGCGCAGGTTGTACAGGTGGCCCACCGAGATCGAGCCCAACCGCACGAAGCGCTCGTCGCCGAACACATCGCGCTGGCGGCGCAGCACGCAGGCCGTGGCCGGGCCCGACAGCGTGCCCATGGCGCGGTCCACGTCGACCAGCAGCGCCACGTCGGTGGGCGTGTACAGGCGGGCAAACGGGCGACGCGGCGAGCCGTAGTTCTTGACCAGCGGCTTGCCGCCATCCCAGCGCGAAACCAGACGCGTGATCTGCGCCCGGCTGTAGCCGCTCAGACGCTGCAGGTAGGCCAGCACTGGACCGCGGTCGGCGCGGGCCAGACGGGGGTAGTCAAAGCGCTTGAGAACGGCCTCGATCCACGCATAGCGGCCCTCGTCGTCGGCCGCTGCCTGGAACGCCATCGCCTGCGTGCCGGCCAGCACCTGATGCACCTGCTCCAGCGTGCGAACCTGGGCTTCGTTCATGTCGATCACCATCGATTCGATGATCGACTCGCTGCGCCGACGGGCTGCCTGCCAGCCCCCAAACCGCCAATCCCAGGAGCCCTCCAGGCTCACTCCTCAGTGGAATGTCGCGCCCGGCTCCAGGCTCATACCTCGTTGGACAAGACTG
>JAUYAJ010000380.1 GCA_030693565.1 Rubrivivax sp. | reverse complement strand
GCGCGGCGCCTTGAACGGCACCTCGTTGCCGGTGCGCCGGGTCACGATGACGGTCGTGACGCTGTCGCAGCCGCCCAGCGCCAGTGCGTCGTCGACGATGGCCTTGAGCGGCAGATGTTTGCCGCCGCGCACCTGCTGGTCGGCGGTGAGCACGGCAACGGCGCCGGTGTCCTCGATGCGGTCGCGCAGGCTTTGCGCCGAGAAGCCGCCGAACACCACCGAATGCGTGGCGCCGATGCGCGCGCAGGCCTGCATCGCCGCCACGCCGTCGACACCCATCGACATGTAGATGATGACGCGGTCGCCCTTCTTGACGCCGCTGGCTTTGAGCGCATTGGCGGTCTTGCAGACCTGGGCCAGCAGCTGCGAGTAGCTGACCTTGCTCACCTCGCCGCCGTCGGTCTCGAAGATGATCGCCGCCTTGTCACCCAGGCCGCGCTCGATGTTGCGGTCCAGGCAGTTGTAGGACGCGTTCAGCGTGCCGTCCTCGAACCAACGGAAGAACGGCGCGTCGCTCTGGTTCAGCACTTTGGTGAACGGCGTCTTCCAGCTGATCAACTCGCGCGCTTGGCGTGCCCAGAAGCCTTCATAGTCGGTGTCGGCTTCTTTGCACAAAGCCTCGTAGGCGGCCATGCCCGAGACATGGGCCTGCGCCGCCAGTTCGGGCGGCGGTGGGTAAGTCGCGTATTCGGTGGGGGCATCGGCGCTCGACATCGCAGGGTCTCCTTCAGGGATCGTGGTGGTTCGCTGTGCGTCAGGACGCGGCAGTACGGTAGGCGCGCGCTCTTACGATGCGCTGACGCCAAGCCGTGCAATACCCGCTGGCGGCCCGCGAACTACAATTTACGCCACTTTGCACAACCCGCGACACCCACCTCGATGAAACCAGAATCCGGCCACCGCGCGCCCAAATTGGCGCCGCTGCCGCGCCTGATCTTTGCCAGCCGCTGGTTGCAACTGCCGCTCTACATCGGTCTGATCCTGGCACAGGCGGTTTATGTCTTCCATTTCTGGGTTGAACTCGTCCACCTGATCGAAGCGGTCTTCGGCAACACCGAAGCGCTGCAAAAGCTCGTCACCAGCATCGGCTACAAGCACGATGTGCCGGTCGAGGCGCTCAACGAGACGATCATCATGCTCGTCGTGCTGGCGCTGATCGACGTCGTCATGATCTCCAACCTGCTGATCATGGTCATCGTCGGTGGCTACGAGACCTTTGTCTCGCGGCTGCGCCTGGAAGGCCACCCCGACCAGCCCGAGTGGCTCAGCCATGTCAACGCCTCGGTGCTCAAGGTCAAGCTCGCCACCGCCATCATCGGCATCAGCTCGATCCACCTGCTCAAGACCTTCATCAACGCCGCCAACTACACCGACAAGGTGTTGCTGTGGCAAACGGTGATCCACGTCACCTTCCTGCTTTCGGCACTGGCCATTGCGCTGACCGACCGCCTGATGTCCAACCCCAAGCGCGCGCACGACTGACGCGCCCACGACAGAACCGGAGCCTTCGATGCCCACCACCATCCGCCATGACGACCTGGTCGAGTCGGTCGCCGCCGCGCTGCAGTACATCAGCTGCTACCACCCGGCCGACTGCATCAGCCACCTGGCGCGCGCTTACGAGCGCGAGCAAAGCGCGGCGGCAAAGGACGCGATCGCGCAGATCCTGACCAACTCGAAGATGTGCGCCGAGGGCCGGCGCCCGATCTGCCAGGACACCGGCATCGTCAACGTGTTCCTGAAGATCGGCATGGACTTGCGCTTCGAGGGCTTCCCCGGTTCGGTCGAGGACGCCGTCAACGAAGGTGTGCGCCGCGCCTACCTCGACCCCGACAACCCGCTGCGCGCCTCGGTGCTGGCCGACCCGCTGTTCAGCCGCAAGAACACGCGCGACAACACGCCGGCCGTGGTCCACATGAGCCTGGTGGCCGGCAACACGCTCGACGTCATCGTCGCCGCCAAAGGCGGCGGCAGCGAGAACAAGAGCAAGCTGGCAATGCTCAACCCGAGCGACAGCCTGGTCGACTGGGTGCTCAAGACGGTGCCGACCATGGGCGCCGGCTGGTGCCCGCCGGGCATGCTGGGCATCGGCGTCGGCGGCACCGCCGAGAAGGCCGTGCTGATGGCCAAGGAAGTGCTGATGGAGCCGATCGACATGTTCGACCTGCTCGCCCGCGGCCCGCAGTCCATGCTCGAAGAACTGCGCATCGAACTTTACGAGAAGGTCAACGCGCTGGGCATCGGCGCCCAGGGCCTGGGCGGGCTGACGACGGTGCTCGACGTCAAGATCGCCAGCTGGCCGACCCACGCCGCCAGCAACCCGGTGGCGATGATCCCCAACTGCGCTGCCACGCGCCATGCCCACCTGGTGCTCGACGGCTCGGGCCCGGCCTTCCTGGACGCGCCCGACCTGGCACTGTGGCCCGACGTCCAGTGGGCGCCCGACTACAACAAGTCCAAATCGGTCAACCTCGACGCGCTGACGAAGGCCGAGGTGGCGAGCTGGAAGCCCGGCGACACGCTGCTGCTGAACGGCAAGATCCTGACCGGCCGCGACGCCGCGCACAAGCGCATCCAGGACATGCTGGCCAAGGGCGAACCGCTGCCGGTGGACTTCCACGGCCGGGTCATTTATTACGTCGGCCCGGTCGACCCGGTGCGCGACGAGGTCGTCGGCCCGGCCGGCCCGACGACGTCGACGCGAATGGACAAGTTCACCGACATGATGCTCGGCCAGACCGGCTTGTTCGCGATGATCGGCAAAGCCGAACGCGGCCCGGCGGCCATCGAAGCCATTCGCCAGCATGGCAGCGCCTACCTGATGGCAGTGGGCGGCGCGGCCTACCTGGTGGCCAAGGCGATCAAGGCCGCCCGCGTGGTGGGTTTTGCCGACCTCGGCATGGAAGCGATCTACGAGTTCGAGGTCAAGGACATGCCGGTCACGGTGGCGGTGGACGCCGGCGGCACCAGCGTGCACAACACCGGGCCGCGCGAGTGGCAGGCGCGCATCGGCAAGATCGCCGTCGTGGCCGCCTGAGCGCCAGCGCCTGACCACAGCGACCCGGACCGCACGCAGGTGTCACAGCTCTTCGAAGTCCACCCGCAGAATCCGCAGCCGCGGCTTCTGAAGCAGGCTGTGCAAATCCTGGCCAATGGCGGCATTGCCGCCGTGCCCACCGATTCGAGCTACGCGCTGGTGTGTCGGCTCGACGACAAGGCCGCCGCCGAAGGGCTGCGCCGCATCCGCCAGGTCGACGACAAGCACCATTTGTCGCTGCTGTGCCGCGACTTGTCGGAACTGGCGGTCTACGCCCGCGTCGACAACCGGCAGTTCCGCCTGCTCAAGCTGGGCACGCCAGGGCCCTACACCTTCATCCTCGAAGCGACCAAGGAAGTGCCGCGCCGGCTCTCGCACCCGTCGCGGCGCACCATCGGGCTGCGCGTGCCCGACCACAAGGTCACGCAGGAGTTGCTGGCCTTGCTCGGTGCGCCGTTGCTGGCGACGACGCTGATCGCCCCCGGCGAGAGCGAACCGCTGAACGACCCGGAAGAGATACGCGAACGTTTCCAGAAGGTGCTGGGCGCCGTCGTCGATGCTGGCGCCTGCCCGATGGAGCCGACCACGGTGATCGACCTCAGCGGCGACGAGCCGCAGGTGTTGCGCCTGGGCCGCGGCGATCCCGGCCGGCTCGGCCTGTGATCAGCGCGCCCGCTTCAGCGCGCCGAGCACACGCTCCGGGCTGAAACCGAGCTGCTGCTGGCCACGCACCAGCAGCAGCGGGGTGCCGGGCGACAGCAGAGCCTGGTAGGCCGCCGCGCAATCGGCATCGCGCTCGATGAAACATTCGCTGAAGCGCACACCATGCTCGCTGAACCAGCGCCGCGCCACCGCGCAGAAGACGCAGGTCTCGGACGACAGCATGCGGATGTCGCCCGGCGCGGCCAGCGCCGCCAGCTGCGCGCCCAGCCGCTGCTCGTGGCGGCTGCTCCACCACTGGCTGGCGCCGGCCACGGCCAGCACCAGCGCCAGCAGGCCGAGCAGCGAGCGCCAGCTGGTCACCATCGCGGTGCTAGACCGCGGCCGTGACCACCATCTCGACCTTCCACTCCGGCTTGGCCAGCGCGGCCTTGACGGTGGCGCGCGGCGGCGCCTGGTCGGCCGGCAGCCAAGCTTCCCAGACCGCGTTCAGGGCCGGGAAATCGGCCAGGTCGGTGATGAAGATCTGGCACATCAGCAGCTTGCTCTTGTCGCTGCCGGCGCGCGCCAGCAAGGCGTCGATGGCGGCCAGCACCTGGCGCGTCTGCCCGGCCATGTCCTGGCTGCCATCGGCTGCGACCTGGCCGGCGAGGTAACAAACGCCGTTGTGCACGGCCATTTCCGACAGCCGGGTGCCGACATCAAAACGCTGAACCATCACTTGTGACCTTTCTTGTGTCCATGGTGGGCATGCGGCCCAGGGGGTTTGTGCGCTGGCGGCGCCGCGGGCTTGCCACCAAGCCGCGATTCCGTGCCTTGCAGCAGCTTGCGGATGTTGGCTTCGTGGCGCCAGACCAGCAGCAAGCTCATGGCGAAGATCGCCAGCACATAGGGCTCCATGCCCCAGATCAGCAACTGGTAGAAGGGCGCAAAAGCCGCCGCCACCAGCGAGGCCAGCGACGAATAGCGGAAGAAGGCGGCGATGAGGACCCAGCTGAGCAGCGTCGCCAGCCCGAGCCAGGGGTTGAAGGCCATCAGCACGCCGGCCGCCGTGGCCACGCCTTTGCCGCCCTTGAAGTGAAAGAACAGCGGCCACAGGTGGCCGACGAAGGCGGCCAGGCCGACGAAGGCGACCGTCTTGTCGCCCAGGCCCCAGGCCGGCCCGTAGATCAGCACCAGCAGCACCGGCACGTAGCCCTTGAGGGTGTCCAGCGCCAGCGTCAGCACGGCGGCGAAGCGATTGCCCGAGCGCAGCACGTTGGTGGCACCCGGGTTCTTCGAGCCGTAGTGGCGCGGGTCGGCCAGCCCGAACAAGCGGCTGACGATGACGGCAAACGACAGGGAACCGATCAGATAGGCCGCCGCGATGGCGGCCATGCTCGACAACACATTCATGGGCTGCGCAGGCTGCAAACGAGGAGCGCGAGTGTAGCCCTTGGCCGCCAGTCGGCAGCGTTCAGCCCGGCAAGGCGCAGTGCACCGGCTGCGCGCTCAGCGCGCTGGCCAGCACCGCCGGGTCGATGCCGACCAGAAAGCCGCGCCGACCGCCGTTGATGTAGATGCGCGGCAGCGCCAGCACGCCGGCCTCCACGTGCACGGGCAGTGGCTTGCGGGTGCCGAAGGGCGAGGTACCGCCGACCTGGTAGCCGCTGTGACGCTGCGCGGCCTCGGGCTTGCACGGCTCGACGCTCTTGACGCCCAGCGCCCGCGCCAGGTTCTTGGTGCTGACCTGGCAGTCGCCGTGCATCAGCACGATCAGCGGCTGGGCGCGCTCGTCCTGCATCACCAAGGTCTTGATGACCGCGTGCTCGGGCACGCCGAGCTGGCGCGCCGACTCGGCCGTGCCACCATGCCGGACATAGTCGTAGGGGTGTTCGCTGTAGCTGATGCCGGCGCGGCGCAGCCACTGCGTCGCCGGTGTATCGCTCACATGTCGGTCTTTCTTGGCCATCTGCCAATGCTGCCACGGCTGCGGCGGCCGGCTTCGTGGCACAGTGCGCCCCCTGAACCGCCGCCGAGCTCTCCCTGCCGACCATGACCACCGCCGCCGCCAAGCCCAACCCGTTTCTCGAGATCGGCATCACCATCATCGTGCCGGCGCTGATCCTGATGAAATTCAGCGGCGAGCAAGACCTGGGCAGCGTGCGCGCCCTGCTGCTGGCGCTGGCCTTTCCGCTCGGCTGGGGGCTGTGGGACGCCGTTCAGCGCCGCAAGCTGAACTGGCTGGCGGTGCTGGGCATCGTCAGCACGCTGCTGACCGGCGGCATCGGCCTGCTCAAGCTCGACGCCCAGTGGCTGGCGGTCAAGGAAGCCGCCGTGCCAGGGCTGATCGGGCTCGCCGTGCTGGTGTCGAACTGGACCCGCTACCCGCTGATCCGCACCCTGGTCTTCAACCCGACCTTGTTCGACGTCGAGCGCATCCACAAGGCCTTGCTCGAGCGCCACAGCACGGTGGCCTTCGAGCTGCGCCTGCGCACCGGCACGCTGCTGCTGGCAGGCACCTTTTTCTTTTCGTCGTTCATGAACTACGTGCTGGCGCGCTGGATGGTCACCAGCCCGGCCGGCACCGAGGCCTTCAACCAGGAACTCGGCCGCATGACGCTGATGAGCTACCCGGTGATCGCCGTGCCGTCGATGCTGATGATGATGGGCTTGATGTTCTGGCTGGCGCGCGGCGCGCGCCGACTCACCGGCCTGACGCTGACAGAAATGATGCAGGGCGGCGACGCGTCCTGAGCCGGCCCCGGGGCAGCGCGCCGGCCGGCCGCGCCGGCGCCACTAGAATTCCCCCACTTCAGCCGGCACCCCTGACCATGCCCCCAACGCCTTTGCGAGCGCTACTGGACGGCCGCGG
>JAUYAJ010000376.1 GCA_030693565.1 Rubrivivax sp. | reverse complement strand
CAGTGACCTGGATCTTGTTCCTGGCGCTGTTTCCCATGGCCTTCTTCTGGCTGCGCCGGGCCTGGCGCATCCTCGCCAAGCGCGACTTCAGCGAAGTGGCGCTCAAAGGTGGCGAGCCGCCGCCGAACGCGCAGAAGTGGGCACCCTACGAAATGGTCATCAATGGCGTGGCCGGTGCGGTGGCGGTGTTCGTCATCGTGACCATCGTGCTCGGTCAGCTTGAATACGCCACCTGGTCGGCGATTGCCGGCACCACGATCTGGTGCAAGTTCTTCGCCAGCTTCGCGCTCAGCCGCCAGGCCCACGGCTTCGGCCCGAAGAAGTAGGCCTGAGCGATGCGCAGCAGCCTGGCCACGCAGCGCCTGCAGGCCTTGTTCGTGGCCGCCTTGCTGCTGTTCAACTTTCCGCTGCTCGCGCTGTGGGACCGTGACGCCCTGCTCTGGGGTGTGCCGCTGTTCCCGGCCGCGCTGTTCATCGTCTGGGCGCTGCTGATCGCGATGCTGGCCTGGATCATGGAACGCGTGATCGACTGACCCACATGCTGACGCCGGCGCTGGTGATCGCGGCTTCGGCGGCCTACCTGCTGCTGCTGTTCGGCGTCGCCTGGTGGAGCGACCAGCGCGCCCGCCAAGGGCGTTCGGTGATCGACAACGCCTGGGTCTACGCCTTGTCGATGGCCGTCTATTGCACGGCCTGGACCTACTTCGGCAGCGTCGGCCGCGCTGCTTCGGGCGGGGTCTGGTTTCTGCCGATCTATCTGGGGCCGACGCTGGCGATGCTGCTGGCCTGGACCGTGCTGCGCAAGATGATCCGCATCGCGCAGCGCTACCGCATCACCTCGATCGCCGACTTCATCGCCAGCCGCTACGGCAAGAGCCCGCTGCTCGCCGGCCTGGTGACGCTGATCACGGTGGTCGGCATCGTGCCTTACATCGCGCTCCAGCTCAAAGCGATCTCGGCCGGCTACGCGCTGCTGACGACGCCGCTGGGCCAGGCGCCTGCCGGCCCCGCCAACTGGTGGCACGACGGCACGCTCTACGTGGCGCTGGCGCTGGCCGGCTTCACGATGGTCTTCGGCACGCGCCGCCACGACAGCGCCGAGCGCCATGAAGGCATGGTGGCGGCGATCGCCTTCGAGTCCATCGTCAAGCTGCTGGCCTTTGTGGCCGTGGGGGTGTTCGTCACCTGGGGGCTGTTCGGTGGCCCGGGCGACCTGTTCGCGCGCGCGCTGGCGGTGCCCGAGCTGGCTCAGTTGCTGCGCCTGGACCAGGGCAAGGGCTTCGCCTACGAGCAGTGGTTTGCGCTCACCGTGCTGTCGATGCTGTCGGTGATCTTCCTGCCGCGCCAGTTCCAGGTCATGGTGGTCGAGAACGTCAACGAGGCCCACCTCAAGCGCGCCGCCTGGGCCTTCCCGGCCTACCTGCTGGCGATCAACGTCTTCGTGCTGCCGATCGCGCTCGGCGGCCTGCTCTACTTCGGCCCCGGGCAGATGAACGCCGACCTCTTCGTGCTCAGCCTGCCGCTGGCCGCAGGCTGGAACCTGCTGGCGCTGGCGGCCTTCATCGGCGGCTTGTCGGCGGCCACCGGGATGGTGATCGTCGAGGCCATTGCCGTCAGCACCCGGGTCTGCAACGACCTCGTCATGCCCTGGCTGCTGCGCACCCGGCGCCTCGCCGGCCATGGCGACCTCACCCGGCTGCTGCTGGGCATTCGCCGCGCCGCCATCGTCGCCATCCTGCTGCTGGGCTACCTGTACTTCCACCTCGCTGGCGAGGCCTACGCGCTGGTCAGCATCGGCCTCATCAGCTTCGCCGCGGTGGCGCAGTTCGCGCCGGCGCTGCTGGGCGGCATGTACTGGAAGGGTGGCACGCGCGAAGCGGCGCTGGCCGGGCTGCTGGCCGGCTTCGCGCTCTGGGCTTATACGCTGATGCTGCCGTCGATCGCCAAGTCGGGCTGGCTCGACAGCGGCTTCCTCACCGAAGGTTTGTTCGGCATCGCCTTGCTCAAGCCCGAGCAACTGCTCGGCCTGGCCGGGCTCGACAACCTGACGCATTCGCTGTTCTGGAGCTTGCTGGCGAATGTGGGCCTCTATGTCGGTGTCTCGCTGGCGCGCACGCCGTCGGCGCACGAGACCAGCCAGGCGCTGCTGTTCGTCGACGTCATGGACCGCAGCGCGCTGGCCAAGCCGGTGTTCTGGCGCGGCCGCGCTCATGGCGCCGACTTGCTGGCGCTGGCCGGCCGCTTTCTTGGCCCGCAGCGTGCCCAGCGCCTGTTCGCCGACTACGCGGCGCGCGCCGGCGTGGCCGGTGTCGAGCACATCGTGGCCGACGCCCGGCTGGTGCAGTTCGTCGAGACCGAGCTCGCCGGCGCGATCGGCAGCGCGTCGGCACGTGTGATGGTGGCCTCGGTGGTCGAGGAAGAGCCGCTGGCGCTGAACGACGTCATGCGCATCCTCGACGAAGCCTCGCAGCTGCGCGCTTATTCGCATGCGCTCGAGCAAGCCAGCGCCGAGCTGCGCGCGGCCAACGAGCGGCTGGAAGGCCTGGACCGGCTGAAAGACGACTTCATGTCGTCGGTGACGCACGAGCTGCGCACGCCGCTGACGTCGATCCGCGCGCTCACCGAGCTGATGGTCGACGACCCGGCGATGGACGCGGCGCAGCGCCAGCGCTTCCTGGCCATCGTCGTCACCGAAACCGAACGCCTGACGCGGCTGGTGAACCAGGTGCTGGACATGGCCAAGATCGAGTCCGGCCATGGCGAGTGGCACAACAGCGAGGTCGACATGGTGGCGCTGGCGCGGCAGGCGGCGCAGACGGTGCAGGAGATGCTGCGAGAGCGCGGCGCCGAGCTGGTGCTGGAACTGCCGCCGCAGGTGCGGCCACTGCGCGCTGATGCCGACCGCTTGACGCAGGTGCTGCTCAACCTGCTGGGCAACGCGGCCAAGTTCGTGCCCGCGCAAGGCGGCCGCGTCACGCTGCGCTTGCGCAGCGATGCCCAGGGGCTGACGGTGGAAGTGCAGGACAACGGCCCCGGCGTGCCGGCGGCGCAGCGCGCGCTGATCTTCGAGAAGTTCCGCCAGGGCGGCGACGCCGCCCACAAGCCGCAAGGCACGGGGCTGGGGCTGCCGATCAGCCGCCGCATCGTCGAACATTTCGGCGGCCGCATGGAATTGCGGCCTGACATCGGTCAAGGCGCCTGCTTCGCCTTCACACTACCGTGGCCGGGCGCCGACGCCGGGGGGAAACGATGAGTTGCAAGGTTTTGATCGCCGACGACGAGCCCAACATCCTGATCTCGCTCGAGTTCCTGATGCAGCGCGAAGGCTATGTGGTCAGCGTGGCGCGCGACGGCCAGGAGGCGCTCGACCTGCTGCGCAGCGAGCGCCCGCAGCTCGTGCTGCTCGACGTCATGATGCCCAAGAAGACCGGTTTCGAGGTCTGCCAGGAACTGCGCGCCGACGAGGCCTTGAAAGGCACGCGGGTGTTGATGCTGACGGCTCGCGGCCGCGACACCGACATCGCCAAAGGCATGGCGATGGGCGCCGACGCCTACATGACCAAACCGTTCTCGACCCAGGAGCTGGTGCTCAAGGTGCGTGAGCTGCTGGCGCCGCTGGCATGAGGCGTGACCGCCGGCTGCTGGCGGCGCTGGCCGCCGCGGCGCTGGCCACGGCGCTGCTGCTGGCGGGCTGGGCGCTGGCCAGTTCGGCGCTGGTGGGCTCGACGCTGACGGCGGGCGAAAAGCAGGCGCTGCAAGACTTGCTGGGGCCACGCTTGCCGCTGCTGGTGCTGGCCGCGGTGATGGTCATTGGCGCCGTGCTGGCCGGCGTGCCGGCGCTGTACCGGCGCTGGCTGGCGGCGCCGGCGCGCTTGTACGAGCAGACCCAGGTGCTGCTGACCACCGGCACCGAACGCGAGATCGAGCCGATTGGCAGTGCGCCCGTTCAAGGGCTGGCGCGCGCCATCAACCAGTTGGCCCGCGAACGCGCCGAGCTGCGCGGTGATGTCGCGCGCCAGGTTGCCGAAGGCAGCCGCAACCTCGAGCAGGAGCGCAACCGGCTGGCGGCGCTGATGTCCGAGCTGACGCAGAGCGTGGTCGTGTGCAACCTGGACGGCCGCATCCTGCTCTACAACAACCGCGCGCGGCTGCAGTTCCGCGCCTTGGCGGGCAGCCCCGAAGTCGGCGCCAGTGCGCTGATCGGCCTCGGGCGTTCGATCTACACGGTGTTCGACCGCCAGCTCGTCGCCCATGCGCTGGACAGCATCCGCCAGCGCCTGCTGCGCGGCGCCGCCCACCCGTCGGCGCAGTTTGTCACCGCCACCCGCGGCGGCCAGTTGCTTCGTGTGCAGATGGCGCCGGTGCGTGCGCCCCAAGCCGAGCTGGACGCGCCCTTGAGTGGTTTTGTGCTGATGCTGGACAACATCACGCGCGACCTGGCCGACGACACCGCACGTGACCGCCTGCTGCACAAGCTGAGCGAAGGTCACCGCAGCAGCCTGGGCAACCTGCAGGCGGCGGTGGAACT
>JAUYAJ010000374.1 GCA_030693565.1 Rubrivivax sp. | reverse complement strand
CTGACCGGCGGGCGCAGCGGTGAGGCCCGGTACCAGTTCAGCGGCCCGGTCAGGCCGCGCGCCCAGACGGCCCGGTAGCGCTCGCGCATCGCATCGTCGAGCCAGTCGGCGCCCGCCGGCGCGGTCAGGAAGGGCCACAGGCTGGCGTAGTCGTCGGCCGCCAGCCGCGCCTGGGCATCCGGTCGGGTGAAGAAATTCATGTAGCGGCTGGCCGCTTGCTGCGCCGGGTTGTCGCGCAGTTCGCGCAGAAAACAGGCCGGGTGCGGCGAGTTGATGATCAGCAGCCGCTTCAGCAGTTCGGGCCGCTGCGCCGCCAGGTTCCAGGCCAGCGCGCCGCCCCAGTCGTGCGCCACCACCAGGTCGACCGGCGCGCCCTGGTGCTCGATCAAGGCCACCAGGTCGGCCATCAGGTGCTTGGCTCGGTAGGCCTGCGGATCGGGCGGCGCCGACGAGCTCGCGTAGCCGCGCTGGTTTGGCGCCAGGCAGTGGGCGCGGCCTGCCAGGCGCAGCATCACCTCGTCCCAGACGAATGCGGCCTCGGGAAAGCCGTGCAACAGCAACACGCGCGGGGCGCCGACCTGGCCAGCGCCGCGGCACGACAGGGTGACGCCGTGCGCGAGCGCGACGTCGAAGGTCTCGATCACGCCGGCGCTGCGGTCTGCGGGTGTATCCACTGGTGTAGCGCCTGCGCGACATCGCCCAGGCCTTGGCGCGACAGCGCCGAGAACAGCGTCACGGCAACGTCGGCGCTCTCGCTGGACACCTCGGCCAGCACCGTCTGGGCGCCCAGCAGCGCCGCCTGGGCGTCGCGGCGGTTGAGCTTGTCGGCCTTGGTCAGCAACACCAGCAGCCGCACTTCGCCGCCGGCCACGCGCGGGCCGATGAAGCTCATCAGCTGGCGGTCGAGGTCGGTGAAACCGAGCCGGGAGTCGACCATCAGCACCACACCATGCAGGCTGCGACGCACCGCCAGGTATTCAGCCATCACCTCTTGCCAGCGCAGCTTGGCGGCGCGCGCCACAGCGGCATAGCCGTAGCCCGGCAAGTCGGTGAAGAGGGCGTCTGGCGCGTCCTTGGGACCGACCTCGAAGAGGTTGATGTGCTGGGTGCGCCCCGGCGTGCGCGAGGCGAAGGCCAGGCGTTTTTGCTGCGCCAGCCGGTTGATCGCGGTCGACTTGCCCGCATTGCTGCGGCCAACGAAAGCGATCTCCGGCAGCTCGGTCACGGGCAGCTGGTCGAGCTTGCTGGCGGTGGTGAGAAAGCGCGCGCTGTGGGTCCAGCCCAGAGCGATTTTGGCCTGCTGTTCGCTGGCGACCTGACGGTCTTGGGGAGCGGTTGTCATGGAGCATTGTAAAATCAGCGGGTTTTTCGTCTGGAATGTCCCTCACTCAAGGCCTGTTCATGAAGTCGCTCGTCGCCCTGTTGCTCGCCGCCGCACTCGCCAGCCCCGCGCTGGCGGCCGAAAACAAGCCTGCCTTCAAAGCCGATCTGGCCAAGGGTCAGGCGCTCGCCGCCACCTGCATGGCCTGCCACACGGCCGACGGTTCGCGTGGCGCGCCCGCCAACCCGATCCTGCAGCAGCAGCACCCGGAATACCTGGTCAAGCAGTTGCAGGAATTCAAGTCCGGCAAGCGCAAGAACGCCGTCATGCAAGGCTTTGCCGCCACGCTGTCGGAAGACGACATGCGCCATCTGGCCGCGTTCTACGCCGCCAAGCAAGCCAAGACCGGCTTCGCCAGGAACAAAGACACGGTGACGCTGGGCGAGCAGATCTACCGCGGCGGCATCGCCGCCAAGCAGGTGCCCGCCTGCGCCGCCTGCCACAGCGCCAACGGCGCCGGCCTGCCGTCGCAATACCCGCGCCTGGGTGGCCAGCATGGCGACTACACCGCCGCGCAGCTGACGGCCTTCCGCTCCGGCGCGCGCGGCAACAGCGCGCAGATGACGGCGATCGCCGACAAGATGAACGATCGCGAGATCGCCGCTGTCGCCGACTACATCGCCGGCCTGCGCTGACGCCGCGGCCCGGCCCGTCCGCCTGCCAAGCCCTGCCAACGGGCCGGTCATCGACCGGCCCGTTTGGCTTGCTGACTGCCCGGGCTCGATAATCCTGCAATGACAGTATCCACATCAGGGGTCGAACTGCGCACCCGTTCGCGCACCGTGCGCGAGGCGGTCGAGTTGTTGTCGTCGATGCGCTTCTCGATTTCGCTGCTGACGCTGATCTGCATCGCCTCGATCATCGGCACGGTGGTCAAGCAGAACGAACCGGCGATCAACTACGTCAACCAGTTCGGCCCGTTCTGGGCCGACGTCTTCGGCCGCGTCAACCTCTTCACCGTCTACAGCGCGCCCTGGTTTCTGCTGATCCTGGCCTTCCTGGTCGTCTCCACCAGCCTGTGCATCGCGCGCAACGCGCCCAAGATCCTGGTCGACCTGAAGAACTACAAGGAAAGCCTGCGCGAACAAGCGCTGCAGGCCTTCCACCACAAGGGACAGGCGACGCTGGCCGAGACGCCAGCCACCGCGCTGGCGCGCGTCAGCGCCCTGCTCGCCGGCGGCGGCTGGAAAGCCAAGGTGCAGCAGCGCGAAGGCGGCACCATGGTGGCGGCGCGCAAAGGGTCGTCGAACAAGATCGGTTACCTGTCCGCACATTCGTCCATCGTGCTGATCTGCCTGGGCGGGCTGGCCGACGGTGACCTCATCGTGCGCGCCCAGATGGCCTGGCAAGGCAAGACGCCGTTCGCCGGCGGCGGCATGGTCGCCGACGTGCCCGACCAGCACCGCCTGAGCAGCGCCAACCCGACCTTTCGCGCCAACCTGCTGGTGCCCGAAGGCGCACGCGCCGGCACCGCCATCCTCAGCATGCAAGAAGGCGTGGTGCTGCAAGACCTGCCTTTCGACGTCGAGCTGAAGAAGTTTGTCGTCGAGTACTACGCCACCGGCATGCCCAAGCTGTTCGCCAGCCAGATCGTCATCCACGATCGCGAAACCCAGCAGGCCATCCCGGCCACCGTCGAGGTCAACAAACCGGCCTTCCACCGCGGCATCGCCATCTACCAAAGCAGCTTCGACGACGGCGGCTCGCAGGTGAAGCTGTCGGCGATGCCGATGCGTGGCAATCAGAAGCCCTTCACCGTCGAAGGGCAGATCGGCGGCCGCACCGAGATCGTCACCGGCAGCGCCCAGGGCGACCAGGCGCTGACGCTGGAATTCGCCGCGCTGCGCGTCATCAACGTCGAGAACTTCGGCGCCAAAGGCGACGACGAGGCCACCGACGTGCGCAAGGTCGACCTGCGCAGCAGCGTCGAAGAGCGGCTGGGCAGCGGCACCCGCGTGGTGACGAAGAAGGAGTTGCGCAACGTCGGCCCGTCGATCACCTACAAGTTGCGTGACGCCAGTGGCCAGGCGCGCGAGTTTCACAACTACATGCTGCCGTTCGAGCTCGACGGCCATCGCGTGTTCCTGCTCGGCACCCGCGACGCCCCCAGTGAGTCGTTCCGCTACCTGCGCGTGCCGGCCGACGACCAGGACGGCATCGACGGCTGGATGCGGCTGCGCCAGGCGCTGGACGACCCGGCGCTGCGCGACAAGGCGGTGCGCCGCTATGTCGCCCTGTCGACCCCGACCGACAAGCCCGAGATGGCGGCGCAGTTGCTCGCCACCGCCGAGCGCGCGCTCGGCCTGTTCGCCGGCGTCGACGTGGTTCAGCCGCCCAGCGTCGCCGAGCGCCCCAACCGCCCCGCCGGGGGGCTGCAGGCGCTGGCCGACTTCATGGAGACCAGCGTCCCCGAGTCCGACCGCATGCGCATCACCGAAGTGCTGCTGCGCATCCTCAACGGCAGCCTGCATGAGTTGCTGAGCCTGACCCGTGAACAAGCCGGGCTGGCCCCGCTGGCGAGCGACGAGTCCACCGAGCAGTTCATGCGCATGGCGGTGACTTCGCTGTCAGACAGCTTCTTCTACCCGACGCCTTTGACTTTCCAGCTGACCGACTTCACCCAGGTCCAGGCCAGCGTGTTCCAGGTCGCGCGCGCCCCCGGGCAAAAGCTGGTCTATCTGGGCGCCACCTTGCTGATATTGGGCGTCTTCATGATGCTCTACGTCAGGGAACGCCGGCTCTGGATCTGGCTCCAAGCCGATGGCGAGAACGCCGAGCGCACCCGCATCGTCACCGCGATGTCGACGACCCGGCGCACACTTGACGGTGATGCGGAGTTCGAGCGCATCAAAAAAGCCCTGCTGCAGGAGACCGCATGAACACCACCACCGCACCGCTGACCATTGGCCATGGCGGCTTCCTGGCCCGGCGCAGCGCCTACGACTGGCTGTTCGCGCTGCTGGTGGCTGCTGGCGCCGGTTATGGCTTCCAGCGCTACGGCGCGTCGATGGACTTCTACGAAACCTGGATCCTCGCCGGCACCGTGCCCAGCCTGATCGGCATGGGCTGGTTCTGGGGCCGGGTGCGCGGGCTGTCGCTGGCGGTCGGCGCCGCCACGCTGCTGGCCGTCGCGCTGTACTCGCGCACTGCTGACGGTTTTGGCGCCGACCTGGCCGCCGCCGACAAGGTCTTCCTGCTCAAGTACTTCCTCTCCAGCCAAAGCGCCATCCTGTGGGCCTGCCTGCTGTTCTTCATGAGCACGGCGTTCTACTGGATCGGCCTGCTGGCCAGCGTGCGCCCCGGCAGCGCCGGCAGCGCCGCCAGTGGCGACAACGCCGCGCTGCAACTGGGCTCGGGCATGGCCTGGACGGCGGTGGCGCTGGCGATCATCGGTTCGCTGGTGCGCTGGTACGAGAGCCACCAGATCGCGCCCGACATCGGCCACATCCCGGTCAGCAACTTGTACGAAGTGTTCGTGCTGTTCTGCTGGCTGACGACGCTGTTCTACCTTTACTACGAACAGCACTACCGCACGCGCGCGCTGGGCGCGTTCGCCATGCTGATCGTCAGCGCCGCAGTCGGCTTCCTGCTCTGGTACACCTTGGTGCGCGAGGCGCACGAGATCCAGCCGCTGGTGCCGGCGCTGCAAAGCTGGTGGATGAAGCTGCATGTGCCGGCCAACTTCATCGGCTACGGCACCTTCGCCATCGCCGCCATGGTCGCCTTCGCCTACCTCATCAAGCAGCAGGCCGACGAGCACAAGTGGTGGAAGCTGGCGCCGCTGTGGGCGCTGGGCGTGGTGCTGGCCTTCGAGCCCTTCGTCTTCCGCAAGGACCCGACGGGCGGATCCAGCAGCTACTGGATCGTCTACTTCGGCATCAGCGCGCTGATCGTGGCCGCCATCCTGATGGCGCGCCGGCGCATCGCCGACCGGCTGCCCGACTTCGAGATCCTCGACGACGTGATGTACAAGGCCATCGCCGTCGGCTTTGCCTTCTTCACCATCGCCACCATCCTGGGCGCTTTTTGGGCCGCCGAGGCCTGGGGCGGCTACTGGAGCTGGGACCCGAAGGAGACCTGGGCGCTGATCGTCTGGCTCAACTATGCGGCCTGGCTGCACATGCGGCTGATGAAAGGCCTGCGCGGCACCGTCGCTGCCTGGTGGGCGCTGGTGGGGCTGGTAATCACCACCTTCGCCTTCCTGGGCGTCAACATGTTCCTGTCGGGCTTGCATTCCTACGGCGAGCTGTAAGGTCGGCAGCCGCGGCTGCGACCTAAATACAACGTCGAGAGGAAACCGTATGCATCTGCTGAAGAACCGGGGCTACGCCCATCCGCTGGCTTCGGAGATCACGCCGCGCGCCGTCTACGAAGAGCGCCGCACGCTGCTGCGCCAGCTCGCCGCTGGCGCAGCCGGTGGCACATTGGCGCTATGGGCAGCTCGTGACGCCCGCGCCCAGGGCGCCAGGCCCGGCCGGCTGCCAGCGCTGGCCGCCAGCCGCAGCAGCGTGGCCGGTGCGCTGACGATGGAAAAGCTGACGCCATACGCCGACGTCACCAGCTACAACAACTTCTACGAATTCGGCACCGACAAGGCCGACCCCGCCCGTAACGCCGGCACGCTCAAGCCGCGGCCGTGGACGGTGGCCGTCGACGGCGAAGTCAAGAAGCCCGGCAACTACGATCTCGACGCCTTGCTGAAGCTGGCGCCGATGGAAGAGCGCAGCTACCGGCTGCGCTGCGTCGAAGGCTGGTCGATGGTCGTGCCCTGGGTCGGCTATTCGCTGGCCGAGCTGATCAAGCGCGTCGAGCCCACGGGCAACGCCAAGTACGTGCAGTTCGTGACCCTGGCCGACAAGGCGCGCATGCCGGGCCTGAACTCGTCGGTGCTCGACTGGCCTTACGTCGAGGCGCTGCGCCTGGACGAGGCCATGCACCCGCTGACGATGCTGGCCTACGGCCTTTACGGCGAGACGCTGCCGAACCAGAACGGCGCCCCGGTGCGGCTGGTCGTGCCCTGGAAGTACGGCTTCAAGTCGGGCAAGTCCATCGTCCGCATCCGCTTCCTCGAAAACCAGCCCAAGACGAGCTGGGAGCTGGCGATTCCCGGTGAGTACGGCTTCTACTCGAACGTCAACCCGGGCGTCGACCACCCGCGCTGGAGCCAGGCCACCGAACGGCGCATCGGCGAGGATGGCCTCTTCGCCAGGAAGCGCCCGACGCTGATGTTCAACGGCTACGAGGCGCAGGTCGGCCAGCTTTACGCCGGCATGGACCTGAAGAAGTTCTACTGATCGCGCCTTGAACAAGCTGCTGCTCCACCGAGCCGCCAAACCCATCGTCTTCGCCCTTTGCCTGCTGCCGCTGTCGTGGCTGGTATACGCCGCCTTCGCCGACAAGCTGGGCGCCAACCCGGCTGAGGCACTGATCCGCAGCAGCGGCGACTGGACCTTGCGCGCGCTGTGCCTGACGCTGGCGGTGACGCCGCTGCGCCAGCTCAGCGGCTGGCACGCGCTGGCGCGGCTGCGGCGCATGCTGGGGCTGTTCACCTTTTTCTACGCCGTGCTGCACTTCCTGTGCTTCGCCTGGCTGGACATGGGTTTTGATATGGCGGCGATCGTGGCCGACATCCCCAAGCGACCGTTCATCCTCGTCGGCACGGCGGCACTGCTGACGATGCTGCCGCTGGCGGCGACCTCGTTCAACGGCGCGATCCGCTGGCTGGGCGCCAAGCGCTGGCAGGCGCTGCACCGCGCCGTCTACGCCATTGCGCTGCTCGCCTTGCTGCACTTCTTCTGGATGCGCTCAGGCAAGAACGACTTCGCCGAAGTCGGCGTCTACGCCGCGATCGTGGCCACACTGTTGGGCTGGCGACTATCGTGGGCTTTGCGCCAGCGCAAAGCCGGCGGCCGAGCAGCGCCGATCTCAGGGTAATGGCTGACCCGGCGCCGAAGGCCGGGTTGCTAGGATGGGGGACGATCCAGGCCACGGGGCGCAGCCCCGGTCCACATCACCCACACAAGGACCCGCGCATGTCGAAGTTCATCATCAAACCCCTCGTTGCCGCCGCCCTGCTCGGCTTGGCCGGCGCCGCCGCCGCCGACGTCACGCTCACCGTGTCGAGCTGGCTGCCGCCGACCCACCTGCTGTCGCGCGCCCAGGCCGACTGGTGCACCGAAGTCACCAAGGCCACCGCCAACCGCGTCAAGTGCAACATCCTGCCCAAGGCGGTGGCGCCCCCGCCCGGCACTTTCGACGCCGTGCGTGACGGCCTGGCCGACTTGTCTTACAGCGTCCAGGGCTACACCCCGGGCCGCTACGCGCTGAGCAAGATGGCCGAGTTCCCCGTCCTCGGCGACTCGGCCGTCGCCACCAGCGTGGCCTATCAGCGCATGCATGTGAAGCATCTGGCCAAATTCGACGAACACCGCGGCCTGCACGTCATCAACGTCTTCACCCACGGCCCGGGCAACATCTTCAACAACAAGCGCCCGGTGAAATCGGTCGCCGACCTGGACGGCATCAAGTTCCGCGTCGGCGGTGGCGTCATCAACGACATCGGCAAGGCGCTGGGCGCCAACATGACGCTCAAGCCGGCGCCGCAGTCCTACGAGTTGCTGTCCTCGGGCGTCGTCGACGGCGTCTGGTTCCCCAACGAATCGATCATGTCGTTCAAGCTCGACAAGCTGATCAAGTACCGCACCTACGTGCCCGGGGGCCTGTACAACACCAGCTTCGCCTTCGTCATGAACCCGGCCACCTGGGCCAAGATCCCCAAGGCCGACCAGGCCATCATCGAGAAGTTCTCGGGTGAATGGGCGGCGCGCCACTTCGGCAAGTACTGGGACGAGGACGACACCAAGAGCCGCACCGCGCAGCAGGTCGCCGGCATCGAGGTGACGGTGGCCGACGCCAAGTTCGTCAGCGAGTTCAAGGCCAAGACGGCGTCGATCGAAGCCGACTGGATCAAGGAAGCCAGCGCCAAGGGCTTGAAGAACGCCGCCGCGGTGATGAAGGAATTCCGCGCCGAGATCGCCAATCTGGTGTGAGCCCCGCGTCGCCGCACGCAAGTTCGGTGAACGCCAGCCGACCGGGCTTCGAACCACCAGCCCGGTCGGCTTTGTGCATCCGGCGCCTGCCCCCAACCCTGCTGCCCATGAAGCGTCTTGAATCGCTGTTCGCGACCGCGGCCGCGCTGGCCTTGTTCGCGATGATGGCGCTGACCTTCGCCGACGTCGTCGGCCGCAAGTTCTTCGACAACTCGCTCACCGGCGCCGTCGAGCTGACCGAGATCTTCATGCTGATGATGATCTTCATCGCCCTGCCGCTGGCCTCACGGGCCGGCGAGCACATCGCCTTCGACCTCTTCGACCGCCTGCTGCCAGCTGCCGTGCTGCGCTGGCAGAAGGTGTTGTCGAACGCCTTGACGGCGCTGATCTTCAGCGGCGCGGCCTGGGTGGTGTTCGTGCGCGCCGCGCGCACGATGGAGTTCGGCGATGTCACCGCAACACTGGCGATCCGCATCGGGCCCTTCCACTACCTGGTCGGCGTCATGCTGGTGCTGACGGCGCTGATCCATCTGCACCTGGGCTGGCGCGAATGGCGCCAGCGCCGCAGCGAGGAGCCGGCATGACCGAAGGCCTGATCGGCTTTGCAGCCATGTTCGTGCTGATGGCGCTGCGCGTGCCCATCGCCATCAGCATGGGCCTGGTCGGCCTGCTCGGCCTGGGGCTGATGCGCTCGTGGCCGGCGGCGATGTCGTCCACCGCCACCGAGATCCTCGACATCGGCGCCTACACGCTGTCGGTGGTGCCGCTGTTCGTGCTGATGGGCAACTTCGTCACCCGCGCCGGCATGTCGCGCGACCTCTACCAGGCGGCCTACAAATTCATCGGCCACCGGCGCGGCGGGCTGGCGATGTCGACCATCGCCGCCTGCGCCGGCTTCGGCGCCATTTGCGGCTCGTCGATCGCCACCACGGCGACGATGGCGCGCGTGGCAATGCCCGAGATGCAGCGCTTCAACTACGCGCCGGCATTTGCCGCCGGCTCGATCTGCGCCGGCGCCACGCTGGGCATCCTGATACCGCCATCGGTGATCCTGGTCATCTACGGCATCATGACCGAGCAAAGCATCGGCGCGCTGTTCGCCGCCGGTGTGCTGCCCGGGCTGCTGGCCACGGGATTTTATTTGGCGGCGTCGATGTGGGTGACCCACCGCCACCCCGAATACGGCCCGCCGGGCGAACGCGCCAGCTGGGCAGAGCGGCTGACCGCGCTGCGCGGCATCGGGGGCGTGCTGGCGCTGTTCGCCATCGTCATGGGCGGCATGTACGGCGGCTTCTTCACCCCCACCGAGGCGGCCGGCGTCGGCGCCACCGGCGGCTTCCTGTTCGCGCTGCTGCGGCGCTCGTTGACGCTGCCGGTGCTGCGCGAGGTGCTGGTCGAGTCGGCGCGCACCTCGGCGATGCTCTTCACCATCGTCATCGGCGCTTCGCTGTTCGCCAACTTCCTCAACTTCACCGACTTGCCCGGTGCGCTGCGCGACTTCGTCATGCAGTTCGGCGTCCACCCCATCATCGTCATCGTCGCCATCTGCGCCATCTACGTCGTGCTCGGGATGGCGATGGAAAGCCTGTCGATGATGCTGCTGACGGTGCCGGTGTTCTTCCCGCTTGTCACCGCGCTCGGCTTCGACCCGATCTGGTTCGGCATCATCGTCGTCTGCGTGATCGAGATCAGTCTGATCACGCCGCCGGTGGGCATGAACATCTTCGTCCTCTCGAGCGTGCTGCCCGACATCGAGACCTCGACGATCTGGCGCGGCGTGATGCCATTCATCGCCGCTGACGTCCTGCGCATGGGCGTGCTGATCGCCTTCCCCGCCATCAGCCTGTACCTGCCGCAACTGTTCAACCTGTGACACCTGCGGTGCTGCAGTCGCCGTAGACTGCAGCACCACCGGCAGCGCAGTTGCCACCACCATGCCCGCATCGCTCCTGGAGATCGTCAACGCCTACCTGATGCCGTTCGCGCTGGCGCTGCCATTGGCGTTGCTGCTGTTCCTGCTGGTGACGCGGCGCGACGACCGCCCGCCAGCCGCCAAGCCGCCGCCACCTGCTGCAGCGCCGGCGATCGCCGCACCCGTGCCGGCGCCGCCGCCAGCGCAGTCGACCGTGCTGGTCGCCGACGACTCGGCGGTGGCGCGCGCCAAGCTGCGCAAGTTGCTCGAAGCCGCTGGCTACCGCGTGCTGCTGGCCAGCGACGGCGAAGAGGCGCTGGAGATCGTCGGCCGCGAAGCGCTCAACGTCATCATCACCGACCTTGAAATGCCCAAGCTCGACGGCTTTGCCGTCATCGCTGCCGTCCAGGGCAGCCTGGACACCGAAGACCTGCCCATCATCGCCATCACCGGCCACGACGAGTTGCAGGCCCGGGTGCACGACTGCCAGGGCCTGTACGGCATTTTCAAGAAGCCCTGGAACGACCGCGAACTGCTCAAGCGCGTGGCCACGGTGGCGGCGCTGCGCCGCCCGCCCGCCAGCGCCTGACGCAGCGGCGCGCGGACCGACAATGCGCGCTGCGTGCGCCCCGCACGGCCCCGGATCCCCATGCACCGCACCATCTTCACGACGCCTGGCGTCAACAGCGCGCTGCGCGCCTTGTCGGTTGCCTTTCTGCGCCTGAGCGGCTGGCGGCTCGAAGGCAGCCTGCCGCCCGATCAGCCCAAGTGCGTGCTGATCGCCGCCCCGCACACCAGCAACTGGGACCTGCCCTATACGCTGATGGTGGCCTTCGCGCTGCGCCTGAACATCTACTGGATGGGCAAGCAGCAGATCTTCCGCTGGCCCTTCGGCCCGCTGATGCGCTGGCTGGGCGGCATTGCCGTCAATCGCGAAGAAGCCGGCAACCTGGTGGCGGCGTCGGCGCGGGCGATCCGCGCCGCCGACGGCCCGTTGCAACTGGTGGTGCCGCCCGAAGGCACACGCGCCAAGACGCGGCAGTGGCGGACCGGTTTCTATTACATCGCGCTGCAAGCCCAGGTGCCCATCGTCATGGCTTACATGGACTACCCGCGCAAGCTCAGCGGCCTGGGGCCGCTGTTCACCCCCACCGGTGACATCGAAGCCGACATGCGCGCCATCAAAGCCTATTACGCGCCCTACAAGGGCAAGAACTGGCGCCAGTTCAGCGCCGACTGATCACCCCAGCCACGCCCCAGCCCATGACCGCCAACTTCCAAGCCGCCATCCAGCATGCCCGGGCCCACGAAACGCCGTGGCCACGCGACCCCGAAGCCGCGCCGACGGCGCAGCAAAGCCCCTGGGGCGTGCACCACGACGACCCGCCGCCCTACAACCGCCTGCTCGGCCCGGTGCATGCGCGCGGCCCGCAATCGGGCGTGGTCTGGCAGCATGGCCGCGAGCTTGCCGCCTGGGGCGAGCCCGATCGCGCCGACCTGACCTTCAGCGTCGCCAAGACCTACCTGGCGCTGCTGGCCGGCCTGGCCCAGGCCCAAGGCCTGCTGCCCGACGAAGACGCGCCGGTGGCCGCGCGCCTGCCCGGCATCGGCTTCGACAGCCCGCACAACCGCGCCATCACCTGGGCTCAGTTGCTGACCCAGACCAGCGAATGGGAAGGCAGCGTCTTCGGCCTGCCCGACAGCGTCGACCGCTGGCGCAAGGTGGCGCAAGACCCGCGCCCGGCCGGCGGCCCCAAGGGCGGCGCCCGGCCTTTGCAGGCGCCGGGCAGCTACTGGGAATACAACGACGTGCGCATCAACCAGCTCGCGCTGGCCTTGCTGCACCTGTTCGGCGCGCCGCTGCCCGAGGTCTTTCTCGACCAGTTGCTGCGGCCGCTGGGTGGCGGCGACGGTTTTGCCTGGCGCGGCTACGACGGCGCCGACGTCGAACTGCCGGGCCGCGGCCGCGTCGCCTCGGTGCCCGGCGGCAGCCACTGGGGCGGCGGGGTGTCGATCAGCGCCCGCGACCAGGCCCGCATCGGCCAGCTGGTGCTGGACGGTGGCGCTGGCGGCGGCCGCCAGCTCATCGCGCGCGACTGGATCGCCCGCATGGGCCAGCCTTGCGAGGTGGCGCCGTTCTACGGCCGGCTGCTGTGGCTCAACCCCGGCCGCCAGGCCTTCCCCGGCGCCTCGGAGCAAGCCCTGTTCATGCTCGGCGCCGGCGGCCACTATGTCTGGATCGAACCGGCGCATGACGCCGTTGTCGTGCTGCGCTGGCTCGACGGCGCGCACGCCGCGCAGACGCAGCAGCTGATCAGCGCCGCGCTCGCCGGCGGATGATCACCGTCACAATGGCCGGCCGTTGCGGCCAACCGAGGAGTCCATGAGCGAGATCCGCGCCCTGCTGCTGACCGACGTGGTCGACAGCACCAAGCTGTCCGAAAAGCTCGGCGACGCCGCGATGGCCGAGGTCTGGGCGGCGCACGACCGGGTCGCGCGCGACCTGCTGCCGCCCTGGCGCGGGCGCGAGATCGACAAGACCGACGGCATGCTGCTGCTGTTCGACGACGCTGTCGACGCCGTCCAGTACGCGCTCGCCTACCACCTGGCACTGGCCGCGATGGCGGTGCCGCTGAAGGCGCGCGCCGGCCTGCACGTCGGGCCGGTGATCCTGCGCGAGAACCTGCCCGACGACGTCGCCCGCGGCGCCAAGCCGCTCGAGGTCGACGGCCTGGCCAAGCCGACCGCGGCGCGCGTGATGTCGCTGGCGCGCGGCGCGCAAACCCTGCTGACGCCCGAGGCGCGCGAAGCCGTCGATGACTGGCTCGATCGCAGCGACCTGCAGTCCTGCTCGCACGGCCACTGGGTGCTCAAGGGCGTGGCGACGCCGGTCGAGCTGTTCGAGGTCGGCCCGCTGGCGTCGGCTTTCGCACCGCCGCCCGACGGCGAGAAGGTCTACCGCGTGGTCCGGGTCGGCGAGCGCTGGCTGCCGGTGCGCCAGATCGACAACAACCTGCCCGAGCAGCTCAGCTCGTTCGTCGGCCGCGAGCGTGAACTCGGCGAGTTGAAGGCGCTGCTGGGCAAGACCCGGCTGCTGACACTGCTGGGCATGGGCGGCCTGGGCAAGACGCGGCTGGCGCTGCAGGTCGCGGCCGAGTTGATGGCCGAGTACCCCGACGGCGTCTGGTTCCTCGACCTGGCGCCACTGCGCGACGACGCCCTCGTGCTGGCCGAGGCGGCGCAAACCCTGGGCGTGCGCGAAGAACCGGGCCAGCCGCTGCTGCAGACCTTGTGCGCCCACTTGCGCAGCCGCCGCGTGCTGATCATCCTGGACAACTGCGAACACCTGCTGCGGCCGAGCGCGCTGCTCGCCCACGCGATCCTGAAGGCAGCGCCCCAGGTCGCCATCATCGCCAGCAGCCGCGCCGCGCTGCGCGTGCCGGGCGAGCGCAGCTACCCGATCCTGCCGCTGCCGGTGCCTGGCAAGGGCGACAGCTTCGGGAGCCTGTTGCGCTCGACCGCGGTGCGGCTGTTCGTCGAGCGGGCGCAGGAGCACCGCATCGACTTCAGCTTCACCGAGGCCGAGGCGCCGGCGGTGGCCGAACTCGTGGCCCGGCTCGAAGGCATTCCGCTGGCGCTGGAGCTGGCCGCGGCGCGCGTGCGCTCGATGACGGTGGCCGACATCAACCGCCGGCTCAGCGACCGCTACCAGGTGCTGACCGAAGGCAGCATCGTGCTCGAGGAGCGCCAGCAGACGCTGCGCGCGCTGGTCGACTGGTCTTACGACCTGCTACAGCCGACCGAGCAACGCGTCCTCAACCGGCTCGCCGTGTTCGCCGGCGGCTTCGACCTGGCGGCCGCCGAGCCGGTGTGCAGCGACGGCGAGCTGCCGGCCGACCAGGTGCTGAACCTGCTGGCCTCGCTGGTGGAAAAGTCGCTGCTCGGGATGGAGCATCGCGCCGGCCAGGCGCGCTACCGGCTGCTGGAAACACTGCGCGACTACGCTGGCGAGAAGCTGGCCGGCGCCGGCGAGCTGCCCGTCACCGCGGCACGCCACGCCGAACATTATTTCGCCCTCGCCAAGGAGGTTCGCTACGGGCTGGTCGGGCCCGAGCAGGCGCAGTGGGTGCAGCGCGGCGAGACCGAACTCGACAACACACGCGCCGCGCTCGCGCTGGCGCTGGCCGGCGGGGTCGATCCGATCATTGCCGTCAAGCTCGCGGTGGCGATGCAAGGCTTCTGGATCCTGCGCGGTTATGTCGGCGAAGGCCGGGCCGCGGTGCGTGCCGCGCTCGCGCTGCCAACCGTGCAGGCCACCGACCTCGCGCAGGCCAACGCGCTCTACGTCGCCGCGGCGCTGGCCACCGCGCAGAGCGACCATGCCGCGGCCAGCCAGCAGCTCGAAGCTTGCCTGGCGCTGCGACGCAAGATGGACAACCCGCTGGGCACGGCAGCGACGCTGTCGACGCTCTCGCTGGCCCAGTTGCAGGCCGGCGACGCCGCCGCCGCGATCGAGAGCGAAACCGAGGCGCTGAAGATCTTCGAGCAGATCGGCAACCAGGAGGGTGTGGCCATTGCCCACCTGCATCTGGGACAGGCGGCCAGCTATCTGGGCGACGACGACGGCGCCCACCGCCACCTGAGCCAGAGCCTGGCCGCGGCGCAGGCCATCGGCCAGCGCGAAGTCGAGGCCGAGGCCAGCCAGGGCCTGGGTCAGCTCGCCGGTGAGGCCGGCCAGACGGCTGCCGCGCGGCAGTGGCTGACGACGGCGCTGCGCCTGTGCGAAGAGTCCGGCAACAAGCGCGGCATCGCCACCGCCCAGTGGCGGCTCGCCCAGGTCGCACTGGCGGCGGGCGACAACGCCGGCGCGCGGCCCTTGCTGGCCGCCGCGATGCAGGCCTTTCTCGACGACGAGATGCGCGAGGAGTTGCTCGGCTGCCTGGACGACACCGCCGGCCTGGACTTTGGCCCGGCGGCGCCGGGCCTGGCGGCTTCGCTGGCCGGGTTCATCGACAGCGCGCGCCAGCGCCGCGGTCTGCAGCGCAGCCCGCGCGCCGAGGGGCGCTGGCAG
>JAUYAJ010000373.1 GCA_030693565.1 Rubrivivax sp. | reverse complement strand
GGTTGACCACGGCGCGCTCGACCAAGGGCGCTGGCGCTGGCGGCTGCCAGCCGCGCGGCAACTGCGACTCGCGCGGGTAGCCGGCGGCGTCGAGGTAGGCCGTCCAATCGGTGGGCGACAGGCCGCGCAGCGCCTGCGCGCCGATGGTCAGCGCCGGCACGGTGCGGCCACCGACCAGGCGGTCGAGCGCGCTCGCATCGTCGTCGCTGACGATCTGCTTTTCGCTGTAAGGCACGCCGCGCTGCTGCAGCAACAGGCGGCCGCTGTCGCAAGGCGGGCAGTCGGCGGTGCTGAACAGCGTGACCGGAAAGCGCGCCGTCAGCTGGCGCAGTTCGAAGGGCAGGGCGGTGTCGGTCGGTGCCGGCGCCGTGCCGGCGCGGCCCAGGTCGGTGACGCGGGCATTGCCACTGGTCGGCGGGCGGTCGGTGTAGGTGACGCTGCCGTCGGCGCCGATCACCTTGTACAGCGCCAGCGCCGGCAGGGCCGTGGCCAGCAGGGCGGCCATGGCCAGACAGCGCAGCGGTGACAGAGGCAGGTTCATGGTCGGTTCGGCGCCTTCAATCTAGCGCAATGGCGGCCGCCACTCAAGCCAGGCCGTGATGGCGCAGCATGGCATCGAGACGTGGTTCACGGCCGCGGAAGGCGTGGAAGCTCTCGGCCGCCGGCCGGCTGCCGCCAACTTCGAGCACGGTCTCGCGCCAGCGCTGGCCGGTGGCGGGGTCGAAGACGCCGGCTTCTTCGAAGGCGCTGTAGGCGTCGGCCGACAACACCTCGGCCCAGGCATAGCCGTAGTAGCCGGCGGCGTAGCCACCGTCGAAGATGTGCGTGAACGAGTGGCCCGGGCGGGCGAAGGCCGGCTGCGGGAAGATGGCAAGCTCGTCGTGGACTTGTTCGGCAATCGCCTGCACCTGCGGGCCGGCGTCGGCCTCGTGGTGCAGTCGCATGTCGAAGAGGCCGAACTCGCTGTGGCGCAGCATCGCCAGCCCGCTCTGGAAGTGGCGCGCCGCCAGCATCTTGTCGAACAGCGCGCGCGGCAGCGGCTCGCCGCTGTCGACATGGGCGCTCATGCCCTCGAGCACCGTCCATTCCCAGCAGAAGTTTTCCATGAACTGGCTCGGCAGCTCGACAGCGTCCCACTCGACGCCGGCGATGCCGGACACCGCCAGGTCTTCGACCCGGGTCAGCAAGTGGTGCAGGCCATGGCCGAACTCGTGGAACAAGGTGATGACGTCGTCGTGCGTCAGCAGCGCCGGCCGCAGCACGCCGTCCACCGTGACCGGCGGCGCGAAGTTGCACACCAGTTGGGCCACTGGCAGCTGCAGGCCGCCGCCGTCCGGGCGTGCCCAGCGCGGCAGCACGCCGTCCATCCAGGCCCCGCCTTGTTTGCCTTGCCGCGCGTGCAGGTCGAGGTAGAAGGCGGCGATCGGCTCGCCCTGGCGCAGCACCTGGAAGAAACGCACGCTGTCATGCCACAGCGGCGCCTTGGCGGCTTCGATGCTGACGTTGAACAGGGTGGTCAGCAGCTTGAACAGACCGTCGAGCACGCGCGGCTCGGTGAAATAGGCTTTGACCTCGTCGCTGCGAAAGGCAAAGCGCGCGGTCTTGAGCTTCTCGCTGGCATAAGGCCGATCCCAGGCCTGCAGCTCGGTCAAGCCGAGTTCGCTGGCGGCGAAGGCGGCGAGCTCGGCCGCTTCGCGCTCGGCATAGGGGCGGGCGCGCTGCGCCAGGTCGCGCACGAAGCCGATCACCTCGGTGGGCGAATTCGCCATCTTCGGCCGCAACGACAAATGGGCGTAGCTGGTTTCGCCCAGCAGCGCCGCCTCTTCCTGGCGCAAGGCCAGCAGTTCGGTCATCAGCGCGCTGTTGTCGAGCGCGGCCGGGCCGAGCTCGCTGGCGCGTGTGACATGGGCGGTGTACAGGGTCTGGCGCAGCGCGCGGTCGTTGGCGAACTGCAGCACCGGCAGGTAGCAAGGCATGTGCAGCGTCAGCTTGCAGCCGTCTTGGCCGTCGGCGGCTGCAGCGGCGCGGGTGGCCGCGACGACGTCGGCGGGCACGCCGGCCAGGCGCGAAGCGTCGACGACGAGCGCGTAGCCGTCGGTGGCGTCGAGCACATGTTCGCCAAAGCGCTGCGACAGCTCGGCGCTGCGCTCCTGGATCTGCGCAAAGCGCTGGCGCGCCGCGCCTTGCAGTTCGGCGCCACCGAGGATGAAGTCGCGCTGCGCGTCGGCCAGCGCCTTGCGCCGCGCTGGCGTCAACGCGTGCGCGCCGGCAGCCACGGCCTTGACCTTGGCATAGAGACGGTCGTCGGCGCCCAGCCGGGTCAAGAAGTCGGTGACGCGCGGCAGGTTGTCGGTGTAGGCCGCGCGCAGCGCCGGGGTGTCGCGCACCGCCTGCAGGTGGCCGACGGTGCCCCAGGCGCGCATCAGCCGTTCGACGGCGACGTCGAGCACCAGAGAGACGGCGTCGTAGTCGGCCGCCACGGCGTCGCTGACAGCGAGCTCGAGCGCGGCATCGGCAGCGGCCAGCAGCCGGTCCAGTGCAGGCGTCACATGCTCGGGGCTGACGTCGGCGAAGCGCGGCAAGCCGTCGGCCATGCCCGGGTGGTCGAAGTGCAGCAGCGGGTTGGTGGCAGCGGTGTTCATGGCAAGGCCTCGGCAGCTTCGATGGTGTTGACCAGCAGCATGGTGATCGTCATCGGGCCGACACCGCCCGGCACCGGGGTGATCCAGCCGGCGACTTCGCGCACGGCGGCAAAGTCGACGTCGCCGCAGAGCTTGCCGGCGTCGTTGCGGTTCATGCCGACGTCGATGACGATGGCGCCCGGCTTGACCATGTCGGCCGTCAAGGTGCTGCGGCGGCCGACGGCGGCGACCACGATGTCGGCCTGGCGCGTGTGCACGCCGATGTCGGGCGTGGCGCTGTGGCAGACGGTGACGGTGGCATGGGCTTGCAGCAGCAGCAGCGCCATCGGCTTGCCGACGGTGTTGCTGCGCCCGATCACCACCGCGTGCTTGCCGCGGATCGGCACGCCGGTGCTTTCGATCATCTTCATGCAGCCGTAGGGCGTGCAGGGGCGCAGGCCCGGCAGGCCGGTGGTCAGCTCACCGGCCGACAGCACCGAAAAGCCGTCGACATCCTTGGCGGTGGCGATGGCGGCGATGACCTTGTGCGGGTCGATGTGCCGGGGCAGCGGCATCTGCACCAGGATGCCGTGGACGGCCGGGTCGGCGTTCAGCGCCGCCACCCGCGCCAGCAGATCGGCTTCGGACAGGCTGGCGTCGTATTTCTCGAGCACCGAGTGCAGGCCGTGTTCGTGGCAGGCCTTGACCTTGTTGCGCACGTAGACGGCGCTGGCCGAGTCGTCGCCCACCAGCACCACGGCCAGGCCGGGCCGGCGCCCGCGGGCAGCCAGCGCAGCGGCGCGCTGGCCGACCTGGGCTCGGATCTGCTGGGAAAGGGCGACGCCGTCGATGAGTTGTGCGGGCATGGGTATTGCGGAAACGACGAGGCCGCTGAGACAGCGGCCTGCGTGCAAGAGATGTTCGGACGCGCATCAGACCTTGGTCTGTGCACCCAGGGCGATCTTCAGCAGGTCGGCCACGGTGTTGGCGTTGAGCTTTTCCATGATGTTGGCGCGGTGCGCCTCCACCGTCTTGATGCTGATCCCCAGGTCGTCGGCGATCTGCTTGTTGAGCCGGCCGGCGACGATGCGCTCGAGCACCTGCGACTCGCGCGTCGTCAGGCGCGACAGCAAGGCGTCGCGGCTGGCTTGTTCCTGGTGCTGGCTGAAGGCGCTGCGCGCCTGGTCGAGCATGCGCTCGACCAGGCCGAGCAGCTCTTCTTCCTTGAAAGGCTTTTCGATGAAGTCCATCGCGCCCTTCTTCATCGTCGTCACCGCCATCGGCACGTCGCCGTGGCCGGTGATGAAGACGATCGGCAGCGGGCTCTTGCGCTCCATCAGCCGGTCCTGCAGTTCCAGCCCGCTCATGCCATCCATGCGGATGTCGGCGATCAGGCAGGCCACTTCGCGGGGGTCGAAGCGCGACAGGAAGGACTCCGACGAGTCGAAGCACTTGACGCGGTAGTCCTTGCCCTCGAGCAGCCACTGCAGCGAGTCACGCACGGCCTCATCGTCATCGACGACGTAGACGGTGCCTTTCTTGGGGATCAGGCTCATTCAGGTGGTCACAGTGGGGTTGGGGGGCGCGCTGGCGTCGGCGTCCGACACCGCGGGTTCGACATCGCTGCGGGCAGGCACTTCAACCGGCAATGTGAAGGCAAAACGACAGCCCGAGACAAGGTTTCCATTGTAGAGGTTCTGCGCCCTCATCCGGCCGCGGTGCGATTCGACGATGGTGCGACACAGGCTCAGGCCGATTCCCAGCCCTTCGGCCTTGGTCGAGAAGAAGGCTTCGTAGAGCCGGCCGATCACCTCGTCCTGGATGCCAGGGCCCATGTCGGTGACGCTGAACTCGATGACGCCGCCTTCATCGGGCGTGTAGCGCGGCACCACACGCAACTCGATGTGGCGACGCGAGGCCGGCAGCTGCGCGTTGTCGATCGCCTCGGCGGCGTTCTTCAGCAGGTTCAGCACCACTTGCTCGATCAGGATCGGGTCGACCATCAGCACCGGCAGCCGCTGGGCGACATAGGTGTGGATGGCGACGTTGCGCCGGCGCAGCTCGATGCCGGCGAGGTCGACGGCGTCGTCGACGATCTGGCGCGCCTGCGCCGGCAGCCGCTGCGGCTCGCTGCGTTTCACGAAGGCGCGGATGCGGTGGATGATCTGGCCAGCGCGCTCGGCCTGGCGCGCCGTTTTTTGCAGCGCGGCGATGAGGTCGGCTTCGGCGATGGTTGCCGCCTTGACGCGCGAGACCATGCCGTTGCAGTAGTTGGTGATCGCCGTCAACGGCTGGTTCAGTTCGTGGGCCACCGACGACGCCATCTCGCCCATCATGACCAGCCGGCTCGTGACCTGCGCCTTTTCGGCCTGCGCGGCGGCTTGCTCCTCGGCGCGCAGCCGGGCGGTGATGTCGGTGGCGATCAGCATCTGCGCCAGCCGGCCGTCGGTCCATTGCAGGTAGCGTGAGCGCACGTCGAACCACTTCTGCAAGGCCGGCACAAAGACCTCGCGGGGGTGGGTGCCGCCGGCGGTCAACTCCTCCGTGGGCAGGCCCGAGAGGTTGTCGACGGCGTCGTCGTCCTCGGGCACGAAGTCGGCGCCGGCGCCGCCGCCGGTGAGTTGGGCGTGACCAAGGGCATCACCGCCGAACCAAAGCCGGTAAGAGCGGTTGACAAACAGCAGTTCGTGCTGCGCCACCGAGAGCACCGACACCGACGCGTCCAGGCCTTCGAGCACGGTTGTGAAGCGTTCGTGCGAGGCTGACAGCTGGTCGCGGATGCGCTTGGCTTCGGTGATGTTGGTGACGCTGGTCATCCAGCCGGTCTGCAGGCCCTTGGGGTCGATCAGCGGCGAGATGTACATGCGGGCGTCGAAGGTCGAGCCCTCCTTGCGCATCACCTTGACCTCGATGCCACCGCTGGGGCTGCGGCCCAGCAGTTCCTGCTGCAACAGGCGGCCGTTTTCCTCGATGCGGTCGGGTGGCCAGTAGGGGTAAGGCGGCAGGCGGCCGACGAGTTCTACGTCGCCAAACCCGGTCATCTTGCAAAAGGCGGCGTTGACGTAGCTGATCCGGCCTTCGAGGTCCATCGCCCGCATGCCGGTGGGCATCGAGTTTTCCATCGCGCGGCGGAAATTGGTTTCCTGCACCAGCGCGCCCTGGATCTGCGAGCGCCTGCGCATGTGGCGCCAGGTGCCCAGCAGCATCCACACCGTCAGCACCGACAAGGCCACGACCATCCAGAACAGCGTGTTGCCGATGAGGCCGATCGAGGTGCGCCAGCCTTCACCGCGCAGTAGCAGGCCGTTGAGCGCCGGCGTCAGCGGGGCGTCGCTGACGATGGGCGCGCGGCGCGATGCCTGGCCGGGCATCGGTGTCACCGTGCTTGACAGCACGGCCTCGGCGTCGCCGACCACCGAGACCCGGTGGCGGCGGGCGACGTCGGTGGGCACGAAGTTGCGCAGCAGCGAGTCGATCGAGTATTCGACGATCAAGGTGCCGGCGAAGGCGCTTCGTTCGATCAGCGGGATGTGGAGCTGGAACACCGGCAACTCGCCGGCACTGGCAAAGGCGCGCGAATAGACCGGCATGCGCGCTTCGCGCGCCGCCTTGAAGCTGCGTTCGGCTTCGCTGTCCAGGCCAGCCGCGGGCAAGGACGGGTCGGAGGTGGCCGAGGCCATCGACATGTCGGGGTAGTACAGCATCGCCCAGTGGCTGGCCTTGGATTGGCGGCGCGCGTTGACCCAGGTCAGGTGGGTCACTTCAGGGCGCTCGCGCGCGAAGGCCAGCGCGTGGACGACAAACTCATTCGGGTCGACCTCGCGCGTGACGAGTTCGCGGGCGACGCGGATCAAGGCTTCCTGGTTGTGGATCAGGCGCAGGCCGATCTGCTGCTGCGTGATCTCGACGTCGCGCTTGACCGATTCGGTTTCGCGCTCGATCTCTTCGTTGCGCAAATACCAGAAGGCCGAAATGATGGCGGCCAGGAACAGCAGCACCGAGATCAGCGGCCCCAGCGTGGCGAAGCGGTCCTGGCGCGAGGGCGACTGGCTGCGCCACCAGGCGCCGAGCAGCCGGCGGGCGCCGGGCAGTGGCCGCGGCGGTCCAGGAGTTGAAGTGGGCGTGGGAGCCATGCGGCGATTATCCGGGTGGCGGTCGACCTCGCGGGTGGGCTGTCGTTGTAAGTTCGCAATATGAAACGCGAAGGCACTATTTGAAACGGTAAAAAGCTGTGCCACACTTGAGGGCAGCCGACAAACCACAGATCCAGGAGACCTACATGTCTGCAATGCCGCAGCCTGCCCCCGCCGATGCCGGCGCCGACGTCGACGCGCAGGAAACCCGTGAATGGGTCGACGCGCTGGCCGCGCTGATCGACGCCGAAGGCCCGCAGCGTGGTCACTTCATCCTCGAGCAACTGCTGGAAGAAGCGCGCCAGAGCGGCATCGACCTGCCGTTCTCTGCGACCACCGGATACGTCAACACCATCGAGCCGCAGGACGAGGCGCACAGCCCGGGCAACCTCGAGCTCGAAGGCCGGCTGCGTGCCTACATGCGCTGGAACGCGATGGCGATGGTGGTCAAGGCCAACCGCCTGGACCCCGCCGACGGCGGCGACCTCGGCGGCCACATCAGCTCGTTCGCGTCGGTGGCGCACATGTTCGCCGCTGGCTTCAACCACTTCTGGCACGCCGAGAGCGAAGGCCATGGTGGTGACCTGCTGTACATCCAGGGCCACTCGGCGCCTGGCATCTACGCCCGCGCCTACCTCGAAGGCCGGCTCACCGAAGAGCAATTGCTGAACTTCCGCCAGGAAGTCGACGGCAAAGGCATCTCGAGCTACCCGCATCCCAAGCTGATGCCCGAGTTCTGGCAGTTCCCCACCGTCAGCATGGGCCTGGGCCCGCTGATGGCGATCTACCAGGCGCGCTTCCTCAAGTACCTGCATGCGCGCGGCATCGCCGACACCGCCAACCGCAAGGTCTGGGTCTTCTGCGGCGACGGCGAGATGGACGAGCCCGAGAGCCTGGGCGCGATCGGCCTGGCGGCGCGCGAAAAGCTGGACAACCTGATCTTCGTCGTCAACTGCAATCTGCAGCGACTGGACGGCCCGGTGCGCGGCAACGGCAAGATCGTGCAGGAGCTCGAAGGCGAGTTCCGCGGCTCGGGCTGGAACGTCATCAAGCTGCTCTGGGGCAGCAACTGGGACCCGCTGCTGGCGCGCGACAAGGACGGCGCGCTGCGCAAGATCATGATGGACACGCTGGACGGCGACTACCAGGCCTTCAAGGCCAATGACGGCGCTTTCGTGCGCAAGAATTTCTTCGGCCGCGACCCACGCACGCTGGAGTTGGTGTCCAAGATGACCGACAAGGAAGTCTGGAACCTGCGCCGCGGCGGTCACGACGCCAACAAGGTCTACGCCGCCTACGACCAGGCGATGGCCACCAAGGGCCAGCCCACGGTGCTGCTGGTCAAGACCGTCAAGGGCTGGGGCATGGGCAGCGCCGGTGAAGGCAAGAACACCGCCCACCAGGCCAAGAAGCTGAGCAACGACGACATCCGCTTTTTCCGCGACCGCTTCAACATCCCGGTGCCCGACAGCGAACTCGATGCGCTGCCGTTCTACCGCCCGGCCGACGACACGCCCGAGATGCAATACCTGCACGAGCGCCGCAAGGCGCTGGGCGGCTACCTGCCCAAGCGCCGCACCAAGGCCGAAGAACAGTTCGAAGTGCCGCCGCTGGAGACCTTCAAGGCCGTGCTCGACGCCACCGCCGAAGGCCGCGAGATCAGCACCACGCAGGCCTATGTGCGCTTTCTGACCCAGTTGCTGCGCGACAAGGCGCTGGGCCCGCGCGTTGTGCCCATCCTGGTCGACGAGGCGCGCACCTTCGGCATGGAAGGGTTGTTCCGTCAGATCGGCATCTACAACCCCGAAGGGCAGAAGTACACCCCGGTCGACAAAGACCAGGTGATGTACTACCGCGAAGCGGTCGACGGCCAGATCCTGCAGGAAGGCATCAACGAAGCCGGCGGCATGAGCAGCTGGATCGCCGCGGCGACCTCGTATTCGACGAACAACCGCATCATGGTGCCGTTCTACGTCTATTACTCGATGTTCGGCTTCCAGCGCA